>JACSSI010000699.1 GCA_014879345.1 Anaerolineae bacterium
GTAACGGCCGTTTGGAGTGCAAAAGAAGCGGTATTAAAAGCGCTACATCTGGGGCTGACCGTCGATACCCGCTCAGTGGCTTGTTTGCTAGACGTGGGGGAGGAACGGCCGTTAACCTGGACACCTTTCCCCATTCACTGCGACGATACCCGACTACCACAAGCCGCCCCCCCGCTAACCGGCTGGTGGCGCACATACGAAAATTTTGTCCTGACGTTGGTTGTAAAAAATGAATAGAGCGTAGAACGTAGAAAAAACTACGCACTACGCACTACGTTCTACGTTCCCAAATCAGGGCTAATAAACGGGAAGGAAAACATGGCAAAAGAAATGGATGAATACCTGGAAGATTTGCGCCAGCGCAAGGCGGAAACACTGGGCACAGCAAAAGAAATTGAAAATCAACACAAAAAAGGGCGGCTCACCGCACGGGAGCGCATCGACCTGCTTTTTGACCCAGGCACCTTTGAAGAAATAGATTCCCTGGTAATGCCCCGCTACGAGACCTATCCCGGCGGCAAGACCTCTCGTTATGGGGATGGGGTGGTCACGGGATATGGGCTGGTAAACGGCCGTTATGTCTTCATAGCCGCTCAAGATGTATCCGTCATGGGTGGCTCGCTCGGTGAAATGCACGCCAACAAAATCGTCAAAGCCATGCGCATGGCACTGCAATACGGCTGCCCCTTCATCGCCCTCAACGACTCCGGCGGCGCCCGCATCCAAGAAGGCGTAGACAGCCTCGGCGGTTACGCCAAAATCTTCGACGCCAACTGCGAAGCCTCCGGCGTCATTCCGCAACTCTCCCTCATTATGGGGCCGTGCGCTGGTGGCGCAGTCTACTCGCCCGCCCTCACCGACTTCGTTTTCATGACAGAAAACAGCTTCATGTTCATCACCGGCCCAGATGTCGTCAAATCCGTCATGCAAGAAAACGTTAGCCTGGAAGATTTGGGCGGCGGCATGATCCACAGCCAGGAAAGCGGCGTGGCTCACTTCTTGACGGGCGACGACCGCGACTGCCTCAACCGCGTGCGCCAACTGCTCAGCTACCTGCCCGCCAACAACAAAGAAGACCCGCCCTACGTGCGCCCCGTTGATGATCCGCGCCGTTTATGCACAGAGCTGGAAAAACTAGTGCCAACTGAGCCATACAAACCTTACGATGTGCGCCAGGTTATCGCCAGCATTTTCGACGATGGCGCTTTCTTTGAAGTACACAGCCTGTGGGCAGAAAACATGGTGGTTGGTTTTGCCCGACTCAACGGCTGGGTAGTGGGCATTGTCGCCAATCAACCAATGGTGCTGGCTGGCTGCATCGACATCAAAGCCTCCATCAAAACAGCTCATTTCATCCGCATTTGTGACGCCTACAACATTCCCATCATTACCCTGCAAGACGTTCCTGGATTTTTACCGGGAACCGACCAGGAATACGGCGGCATCATTCGCAATGGCGCCCGCATGATTTATGCGTACAGCGAGGCGACAGTGCCAAAGCTGATGCTCATCTTACGCAAAAGCTATGGTGGTGCGTACTGTGTTATGAGCAGCAAGGGCTTACGCGGCGATTTGCTCTACGCCTGGCCGAATGCTGAAATTGCAGTCATGGGTGCAGAAGGCGCTGTCAACATCTTGTTCCGCCGAGATGTACAGGCCGCAGACGACCCGCAAACAAAACGGGAAGAACTGGTGGCAGACTACGAGCGCAAATTCAACAATCCTTATGTAGCCGCTTCACGTGGTCTCATCGACGACGTAATTGAGCCAAAAGATTCGCGCCGCGTCCTCATCCGCGCTCTGGAAGTCACCCTATCCAAAAGAGAAAAACATCTGCCAAAGAAACACGGCATTTCACCCATGTAGGTAGATAGTCTGGCAGTCGGTTAATCGCATAGTCGAACCGCATTGACTAACTGACTAACCGACTATCTGACTAACCGACTATTAGACAATAGGACTAAACTATGTTTAAGAAAATTTTGATTGCGAATCGAGGGGAAATTGCCACACGCATTGTACGCACATGCCGGGAGATGGGGATTCATACGATTGCTGTCTATGAAAAGCCAGATCAAGGCTCACGGCACGTGCGCATTGCGGATGAGTGTGTGCTGCTGGATGCACCGGGCGGCTTCATGAACCAGGAAGCGATCTTGCAAATCGCGCAGGAAACAGGTGCTGAAGCGATCCATCCTGGTTATGGCTATCTGGCTGAAGAGCCAGAGTTCGTTCGGGCGTGCGAGGAGGCAGGTATTGTCTTTATTGGACCAAATTCTGCGGTGTTGGAAACGCTGCGCGACAAAATCAACGCCCTGGCAAAGGCTAGTGCGGCAGGTTTTCCAGTGGTAGATTTTGCACCCATCGCGTTTGATGCGGGTGATTTGAAAGCACTGGATGCAGCAGCTAATTTGCTTGGCTATCCGCTGGTGGTGAAATCTAGTCGGGGGGGGCGTGGTGCTACCGGGCGACTGCTTAGTTCAGCCACTGCTTTGGAAGCTGTGGTGCGTCGGGCGCAAGCTGAAGCGCAAGCGATGTATGGCAGCCGTCGTGTTTATTTGGAGAAGGCGGTGCTGCCTTCCCATCAGGTAGGTGTACAAATTCTGGCTGATAAGCAGGGTAATATTATCCATCTGGGGGAACGGGAAGGGTCGGCGCAGTATAGCAATCGCAAGGTGGTGGAAGAAGCACCAGCCCCTTGTTTGACAGACACGCAGCGGGAAGCGTTGTGGGAAATGGCGTTGGGTATTGCCCGTCTATTTAAGTATGAGAATGCGGGTACAGTGGAGTTTTTGATTGATCCTGACGGCAATGTGTTTTTCACTGAAATTAAGGCGCGGATTCAGGTAGATCATGTGTTGGCGGAGATGATGACGCGCATCGACTTGGTGCGAGAGCAGGTTCTTTTGGCGGCGGGTGCGCCGTTGAATCGCACTCAAGCTGATATTCGGCTGGAAGGGTGGGCGATGATGTGCCGCATTCATGCTGAAGACCCGTGGCGCAGATTGCCGAGTCCCGGCCATTTACGCCGAGTTCGTTTTCCCGGCGGCCCCGAGATTCGGGTGGATACGTATGTGTATTCAGGCTGTGATGTGCCTGCGAAGTACCATTCGTTGATTGCGAAGCTGGCGGTGTGGGCGGAGGATCGGCCA
>JACSSI010000700.1 GCA_014879345.1 Anaerolineae bacterium
ATCGTCAACTATGTCGTGGATGCAGACGACCTGTTGGCAAAAGGGGAAGCACTCGCCGCCGACATCAACCAGGGCGCACCGCTGGCTGTGGGCATGGCAAAACGTGTCATTGATGGCCTCAGCGACGTGGATCGCGGCTTGATGTTGGAAGGTTGGGCGCAAAGCCAGCTTTTTAGCACGGAAGATTTTATGGAAGGAGCGCAGGCGTTTATGATGCGCCGTCCGCCAGAGTGGCAGGGGAAGTAACAGTCAACACTGTTCACTGAACACTGCCTACCTGCGCTACAATTTCATGCAGCCGGGGGGCACAGATCAGCGTCACCGTTTTTCCCTCTTGCAGACGGGCAAACAGCGCCGGACTGGTCATATAATCTAGTTCGTTTGTGGCGAGTTCGGCGGCGGCATGTTGCCCGTTTAAGTGAAAAGTTTCTGCCTGCAAAACGCGAATACGCACGTAATGGCGCACCCCGCGATAGGTCGCCTGGTGCCGTTCCACTACCTCTGCCGTCACCAACAGCAAAGGCCAGCCGCGAATTTGCCAGGCGCGGATGATGCCAACCAGCGCCAAAAGGAAGCCAGCTCCCAGGCAAAGGGGGCTGAGCAGCATCACCATCACAGAGCCGCTGAACAGCGCCATGCTTACCCCCACCAGCAAAAACAAACTGCCTATACCGACGCCCACCAGCAAAGCCCGCGTAGAAAGCTGCCCCACGTGCTGTTTGCTTGTTTGCAGGATTAACTGCCAATCTGTTGTCTGAGCCATAATTGATGTCTGCTATTTTTCGAAGCGTTTGACTTCGGCCAGGAGCATACTGGGTTTGCCGTCATAGTCGCGCCAATCTAGTTCTTTACGCGCCAGGCCAACTAAAATGTTGGTGAGGGCGGTGTTGACGGGAGTGGGGATGTTGCAGGCGCGACCGGCTTTGGCGATGGCGCCGTTGTGGTAAACGACTTCTGTTTGGCCCCTGCCTGCCATTAGATCGATTTGGAAGGATGGCATTTTATCCCCGCGCCCTTTGCTGACGATGTTTGTCAGGATAGGTTTGAGTAAGATGTTGGGGGCGCGGCGCACGCCACTGGCTAGTTTGGTGGCGGGTGATCCGGGCAGATCGATGACTTTGATATTTTGGGCTTTCATGACGGCGAGGGTTTCAAGCAGCATTCGTTTTTCCAGATCGAAGAGGCTGTCTACTTTATAGATGGCACCAGGAGGACGGTTTAGGATGGCAGAGGTGGCATTGCCGACGATGTTGAGGAATGCTTTTGACCATTTCATCGCATGATAGTCTGGCAGGCATTCTGTGAGGATACCGGCATTGTTGAGCAGGTTGCACCACGACTGAATTTTTTTGCCTTTGATGGCTGGCGCGATGGTGAGGCCGCGCTCTTCCCGTTCAACCAGGATTTGACTATTGGTAGGTTTGCTGACGGGGGTGGTGAGGGCGCCGATGATGAGGTTGTCTGCGCCAAATTGGTCGATTAACGGCCGTTCTACCCCAATCCCGTTTTGCAGTGTCAAAATCGGTGGTGGTTCCGGACAGAAGGCCACGAGATGATCGATGGCTTCTGCGAGATCGTATGCTTTCATGCCCATGATGATCAAGTCGAAAGGCGTTTCTAATGACATGAAGGTTTGAGCGATGGAAGTGGAGATGTGAGGCTGCACGATGGTGGATTGCTCGGCTTCAATGATGGTTAAACCCTGTTCATTGATGGCGTCGGCGGTGACTTCACGCACGATAAAGGTGACATCGTGTCCGGCCTGGGTTAAGCGGCCACCGACGTAGCCGCCGACAGCACCTGCCCCGTAAACGAGAATTTTCATGTAAGCTCCCCTAGTTGGCTGCCGGCAAATTCTGTGCGGCCGCGCACAAAATCGGCAGCGCTCATCGCTTTTTTGCCAGCGAGTTGAATGGTTTCCAGAATCAGGCTGCCTGACCCTGTGGCGACAATCGTTTGCCTCTCTTCGGCGTGGTACAAGACAAATCCGGGCGGGGCGCTGGTGGCTCTGTCACTGGGTATGGCGCTGATAATTTTGAGTGGGCTGCCCTGCCAGGTGGTGAAAGCGCCGGGCCACGGTGTCATGGCGCGGATTTGTCGGTCGAGTTCAGCGGCGGATTTAGTCCAATCTAAACGGCCGTTTTCCTTGTCAATCATCGGGGCGTAGGTGGAAAGTGTGTCATCTTGCGCCTGGGCTGTGAGTTTGCCAGCCAGGATGTCGTCCAGGAATTCGCGGGTCAGGTCAGCGCCGATTTCAGCGAGGCGGTCGTGCAGGCTGGCGGCTGTGTCGCTGGCGCTGATGGGGGTGGCGCGGCAGGTGTAGACGGCGCCGGTGTCTAGTCCCACATCCATTTGCATCAAACACACGCCGGTTTCCGCATCACCAGCCATGATGGCATGTTGAATGGGAGATGCGCCGCGCCAGCGTGGCAGCAGGGAAGCGTGGATGTTGAGGCAGCCATGCGGTGGTAAATCCAGCACATGCGGGCGCAAAATCTGCCCAAAGGCGGCGACGATGATGACATCGGGATTCCACACATGCAGTGGTTCCGCCGCTGCTTCTTTGCGTAACGATTTGGGCTGGTAAACGGGAATCCCGGCTGCTTCTGCCACCACTTTAACAGGTGACGGCTTTAATTGCTGCCCTCGACCGGCTGGCCGGTCTGGCTGGGTGACAACGCCAACAACATCCTGGGTTTCGATTAAGGCTTTTAGACTGGGTACGGAAAAGTCGGGCGTACCCATAAAGACAACTTTGCTCATGGTGGGCATTCTAGCCGGGGAAACGGCCGTTGGCAAATTTGTGCAACTTGCGATTGACATAACCCGTATAGGCTCTTAAAATGCAGGTATTAGATTGGCAACTTTGAACGATTTACAAAATGCTTGCTGTTTTGTGAATCATCTACTTATTTTATAGGAGAGTAACAAATGAGCGAAGATTTTGAAGACAACAATGAAGTTCCTGAAGATGAGATACCGGAAAAAGAACCCATGCCGGAAATGGATGAGCCAGAATCGCTCAAAGCCGATATGGGGGGAGGAGATATGGATGTAACGGCCGATGACAAATTGTGGGCGTTGTTGGCCTACGTGCTGACCCCGCTTATCCCGATTATTATCATGTTGATGGCAGACAAAAA
>JACSSI010000701.1 GCA_014879345.1 Anaerolineae bacterium
TGCTGCCAATCAGTTAACAAATCACCAGTAACGGCCGTTCTGCCTGTTTCACAATCTTGTGCGCCAAATCATCGAGCAAAAAGCGCTGCCAACCTTCATACCGGTGCGAACCAATCACAATCAGATCATAATTCTCAGACTCGGCTTCAGCCATAATCTCATCCACTACCAGCCCATGCCGCACCTTCGCACGCGCCTGCACCCCATACTGGTTTAGAAATTGCAGATCATCTGCCAGTAACTCACCTTCAGGACTGTGCGCTTCCATCAGTTCCCCCGCATCCGCTCTCAATACCTGTCCAGAAACACCCGGCCCGGCACTAATCTGAGACATGACATGAAGCACCGTCATATCTATATCCAAACCAAAAAATTGGGGTAGTCGTTCAAAAAAACGATCTAGCAATTTGGGTGTCCGTGTGCCGCTATCGCATAAGAGCAGGTGTTTCAAAGGAAGCACATCATGCTTTGCCAACAAAACGGGATGCGTGGCATGATCTATCACATAAAGTGCCGTTGGCCCCAGCAACCGTGACATTAAATCATGATGCATCCGTTCACCCATCAAAAGCAAATCATAACGGCCGTTTTCCAATTCACCCACAATCTCTTGAGGCGCGTGCCCTATCCTGACCACAGTGTGCAGCGGGCAGGAGACATCTGTAAATAAATACGAGGCTTTCTCTAGCACATCCGCCCCCATGCTCATCTGATCTTCATGCCCAACCACCGTCAACAAAGTAATATCAACGGGCAGCAACGTTGCCAGATAAACGCCCATCTTCACAGCAATCATCGAATGAGCAGAACCACCAGTCGCAATAAGAACAGTTAACATAAAATCATCCACCTTCGCCACATCTTATAATTTATTGGGCATTGACGTTTTTGTTTCGCCCTGGTGCGGGCTTTGTGGGCAAAACCCTTACACGACAAGATATCAATTTCCATCACGCCACAAGCTAAATGAGCAGCAACAAAATCGGTATTACAAAAATCGTAACCATAAAAATTGCTAAATTTCGGTTCCGCGCCGTAACCCAGGATATGAATAACAATGTGGTTCGCTCATATCGCCGATAAAACGTCAATAACATCAGCAATGACACAACCGTGACAGCAACCATTTCTGCCATGACCACAGCGACCGCCTGCTGATTGTTCATCACTACCGCCGCAAACAATGTATCTATAAATGTCGTTACCCCGGCGCCCATGATATAAGGAATCACATTTTCACGCCGCACAAGCCCACGTGCGCTTAACGGCACAAGCAAGCTCAAAGAGACGCTCACTGACATCGAAATCATGGTAACAAACCCGCCAAGCAAAAACATAATAGCTGGCCGATATACAAAAGTAGACATTTTGCCTACATGGCTTTCTTTCAATGTCATTTGGGGCAAACAGCGGTCAAACAGCGAAAAACTAAACATAATAACAAGCATACCGATGATAAATAAAGACCAACGTGGCAAATAAGCAAGCAAAAAAGCCACAATCGGATCAAAGACAAATTCTGTCAGACTGGTAATCAATCCGCCAGCCTGTATGTTGACAGACTCAAATACACCCAAGCGCAGTAAATATGCTCCCAAAAATAAGGCAGGAATATGGGTGGAGGCAGTTACGGTCAGGGAGAGCAGCCCCATATCCAAACTTGTCGCCCGATTACGTCCTCGTACTACATAAACAAACCCAATAAACAAAACAATAAAGCTGGAACCCAACCGGCTGCCCGTTATCATGGTGAACGTATTCGCCATATCCATCACGCCTGCATCCAAAAAAGTGAGGGCAGCAGCAGCCACCGGCGACCCACTCATGACTAGATAAGCAAACAACCAACCAAAACCCAGCGTATTGATTGGATTATTGAGACGCAAACTGTTTTGGATCAAGGGAATTAAGGCTTTGGCACCATCCTTCATCAAGGTAATAGCCAATATGAACAAGAATAAACTAACCACAAACAATGGGATTTTATACCAGGATATCTGTTTTAATTTCTCTAGTTTTCCTGTCTGAAACGGCCGTTTTCCCATCAATCTTTCTCGCATTTACACCTCAGCAATCAAACAAAAACCCCTTCTTCCTTCATCGGCAGACAGGGGCGGCCACCAAAAAACAGTGTGGGCAGAATCATACAAAATTTCACTGCCCCTGTAAACAACAACTTTACGACCGGGTGCGGTTAGTTTTTGTGTAACAAAGCAGACTACAAAAGTCTTACCACTACGAATTGGCATTAAATTTGAGGAGACTTTTGTAGTCTCACACAATGCTCGATTAGCGAACGGCCGTTGCGTGGAAAAGCACCTCAACAAGGCGAAATCGCATTTTCACCCTAGTTCACTATAATACGCTATCTTAACAAACCAAAATAACACACTATGCAACAACAAACTAATGTGATGAGTGCCACACCGTCTCGCACAACAAAATTAATGCTTCTAGCGCTTATCATCCTGATAGGCGCATTTTTTCGTTTCTACCTGCTAACCACACTCCCCCCAGGCGATGAATACGATCCCGCTTATTATGGCTTAGACGCCCTGCGCATTCTTTCTGGAGAACACCCCCTCTACTTTGCCACCAACTATGGCCGCGAAGCGATGTTCAGCTATCTCGTGGCGGCCGCCTTCACCTTTGTGGGCGCAGGCCCTTTAGGCATACACCTTGCCTCCGCCTTGGTCTCGATGCTTACACTGCCAGCCCTGTTTCTGGCTGCCGACGAGTTCTTTAAACGTGACAAGGAGACACTGCTCTCTCAATTTGGGGGATTGCTGGCAACGTTGGTATTAGCGCTCTCTTTCTGGCATCTTGCCTGGAGCCGCTACAGCGTCCGCGCCATTCTCATCCCCCTGTTCATTTCCCTGCTTTGCTTCTTTTTATTGAAAGCGTTGCGCACTCAACAGCGGCGATATTTTGCCTTAACGGGTCTTGTCATGGGCATCAGTCTCTACACATACCAACTGGCGCAGGTATTTCCTATTCTGGTCGGCTTTGGTTTTGTGTATGATCTCATCTCCCGCCGTTCTCTATCTAAAAAAGATGGGCGCAATCTTTTGCTAACGTATGGTGCCGCTTTCTGTGTGGCGCTGCCCCTTATTTTCTATGCAGTTGGCAATCCC
>JACSSI010000702.1 GCA_014879345.1 Anaerolineae bacterium
GTCCAATATAGTGCTCTATCAAAAGATGAGGTTGATTTAGATTTATTAGTTTTAGAAGCGTTCACAGAAGCAAATAAAGACAAAGAACCACCTTTAATGCTAAGCCCAGCAACATTTAGAAGAGGAATTAATGAATTAGAAAAGGCTCAAATCGTAGCTAAAACATTAAGGCAAGGCCGATATTTCATTAATCCAAATTTTGTATTTAATGGAGATCGCATTGCATTCACAACATTAATAGAGCGTCGAAAAAGCGCTAACTAGTATTCTTATCTAATATTTTCTAGCAAGGTTAGCGCAATTTTGTAGATTTGTGGATGTAGAATGTGGACTTACTCCACAATTTTTGCCTTAACGGCCAAAATTGCTCCATAAGCCCCTCAGGCCGGGGAGGCCATCCGCCATTCTGGCGCTAAAAATCAGCTAGTAGGAAAGAGAATGACGACTTCACCAATGACCGTCCTTCGTATTGCCAAACTGAAAAGCTGGGGCAGCATCGGCGGGGCGGGTGCGCACAACAACCGCCAGCGAAAAACATCTAATGCTAACCTTGCCTTAACACCCTCAAATCACTATTACATCGGCAAAGCCACTGACCATTTACCAACCTTAGTGCGAGAGAAGATCGGCGAACAAACCATTCGCAAAAATGCCGTACTAGCATTTGAAGTAGTCATGTCTGCCAGCCCGCATTACTTCCGCTTCGCTGCGCCCAACCAAGGTGGTCAATGGGATAATGGCCGATTAAATGATTGGGCTATCGCGTCAATGGACTGGCTTTACGAGAAATGGGGAAAGCGGATTATCTCCGCTGTGATGCATTTGGACGAACAGACCCCGCACATCCAAGCAGTCGTCGTTCCCCTGGACGACAAGGGCAAACTGAATTGCCGGGCCTTGCTCGGCGGCAGCCGCCAGACACTACGTGACCTACAAACCGCCTACGCCCACAGCGTCCAGCACCTCGGTATCCAGCGGGGTATCGAAGGCAGCAAAGCCAAGCATCAGGACATCCAAAGCTACTACCGCCACGCCAACAGCGCCTTCGAGCCACTACCCGAAGTTACCACCCCGCCCCCGGCCCCCCTTAGACCCACCCCCGAAGCGCCCAGCTTCTTCGCCAGGAGCGCAATCAAAGCGGCCTACCAAACCAACATCAAGCGCTGGGAGCGCGAGAAACAGGCCCGCGACGAACAAGCCCAACAGCGCAACGCCGAGCAGCAAGCACAAACCGATGCCGCTCTTACTGCGGCTCGCCGCCACCAAGCCCAAGCCGCGCAAGCCACCCAGCTCGCCCAAGAGATCGCCGCCTTGAAAATCGAAAACAGCCGCTTGCTTGCCGAACGCCAAGCCCTCAAAGCCCAAGCCGACCAGCTCCGAGGCACCGAACTGGCCGAGGTGCTGGAGCGGATGTACAGCGCACACGAAGCCGCCGACAGCCGCCCCAGCTACCGAACACGCAAGTTTGAGATCGAGGGCCGACCCGGCAACATCGCTGTTACTGGCGAATTGTGGATAGACAATTCCACCGGCCAAGGTGGGAAAGGCGCAATCAACCTCGTGTTGCACCTCGAAAGCTACGGGCAAAACGATTATGCCAAGGCCCTGCGGTTGATGGCCGAGCACTTCAACACCGAGCAAATCGGCAAGGACATGGGCCGCGCCGCCGCCTTAGACGCTCCCGCCACCCTCGAAGCCGTCTATCGGCAACAGCCTGCGCCCCCGCTACCCACTCCCCAACCCGCTACCTGGGAACGAGCCAAGGCGTACCTAGTCAACGTCCGCAAGATTCCAGTCAGCCTAGTAGATCGCGTCCACGAGCTGGGGCTGATCTACTCCGACGAGCGCGCCAACCTTGTGTTCAAGCGCGACAGTAGCACTGGTTGCTTCAAACGCAGCAGCTACGACCCCAAAGACCGCCCGCCCTTCAAACAAACCCTTGGACGCAACGCCTTACCCTTCGTCATCAACGGCAAAGATGGCGCTCTCTACGTCACGGAAGGACCGATAGACGCGCTCGCACTCAAAGCCTTGCACCCAACAAGCACCGTAATCGCTACAGGCGGAAATTGCCCGCTAGAGCGCCTGAAACCCTATCTGGATCGCGCCACCGAGCGCATCTACCTCGCTCACGACCACGACGAAGCGGGCGAGCAACAAGCGAAACGTCTCCAGGCGGCCTACAAGGCTCCCAGAAGCGCGCCAGTCGAAAGGTACGTCCCTACCATTGCTAAGGACTGGAGCGCGGCTCTAATGGCCTCCCCTGGCCTTTCTCGATGGGGAATCAAGCCCACCCTCGCTACCGAACCGCCAAAACCATCAATCCTCGACCAATTGCGGGCAGAATCGGCGCGGCGGCAATTGGGAGCTGTTGAACCAGCCAACACCCTTGTCACGCCTAAGGCTCCAGTACCTCCACCCCAACCCACCCAGCCTCCACCCCAACCCACCCAGCCTCGACCCACAGCCCCCGTTTTTCGGCCCCCAAAAGGCCCCGGAATGGCTTCTTGATAATTTCCTTTCCTACTGGCGGGTTTTTTTAAAGAGGGGCTGGAGTCTGAGACGGCTCGTAAGAACTAAGAAGGGATTGGCCGGGAAGCCGCTAAATACCTAGGGGGTGATGTTCAGAATCTGTTAGTCGGTCGCTCACACGGGTGAAAACCGACGCTCAAAATGATACGATATTTTGAGTGACAGAAGATCAAGAGCGAAAACCGACGCTCAAAATGATATATATTTTTGAGCTACAGAGAATCTAAAATCGAAATTGGACAATCAATTTAGGAGGCAAAAATGAGCGTTGCTCGCTTCAAAGAGAACCCATTTTTGGAAGGCATGATAGTTCCGGTTAAAAACCGGCAAGTCAGGCTGTCGAAGCTTGGAAAGGATGACAATATTTTGATCAATCAAGATACAGGAGAGATCTTAGGGACTCACGTAACTACTTACAAATTGGTAGATGGTGAGCAGTTTGTAAAATTATTTACAGCTAATATTGCAATGACCTTTGATTTATCATCAGCAGGTATAAAAGTATTTAGTGTCTTAATATGGGCCGTCCAATATAGTGCTCTATCAAAAGATGAGGTTGATTTAGATTTATTAGTTTTAGAAGCGTTCACAGAA
>JACSSI010000703.1 GCA_014879345.1 Anaerolineae bacterium
GCCCAACTAACGGCCGATTTTGATAATCCGTATGATAAGGCAACGGCCGTTCAGAATTACCTGCGTGAAAACATCACCTACAACGACCAGATTGAAGCGCCGCCGCCCGATGTGGAGCCGATTCATTACACACTCTTTGAGAGCAAGGAAGCGTATTGCACCTACTATGCCTCCGCTATGGCGATGATGCTGCGTTCTCAGGGTATTCCAACCCGTATTGTCAACGGGTATGCGCAAGGCGATTTTGACGACGAGACGAACTCCTACCGCGTGCGCGCCTCCAACGCTCATACCTGGGTTGAGGTTTATTTTCCTGAATACGGCTGGATTCAATTTGAGCCGACGGCCTCCATTCCTGTGGTGGTACGGCGGCAGCAGCTTGATGCGGCTGAACTGGAATTAGAGCGTCCTCCTGTTGATTTATCAGACCTGGAAGATTTGTTCGGTGAAGAAGATATTGAACGGGGTGGTGATGTTCTGGATGAAAATGCGCGCGCAAACTCCCCCTTTGAAACCTGGAGAGACCGGTTGTTTGTATGGCAAACGGCCGTTGCTAGCATCATCTTACTGGCTGCACTCCTGCTCATGTGGCTTGCCAACGAATACAACAAACGCATCGAAGGCGACATCAACCGCAGCTACGGCCGTTTAGAAAGTTGGGCAGGCTGGCTCGGTTTGAAATACCAACCCGCCAAAACACCGTATGAACGGGCAGATCTCCTGCTCACAGAAGTGCCAGAAGGCAGCACCCAGGTGCGCAGCCTGACCCGGCAATACGTGCTGAGCCAATTTAGTGCCACTCACGAAAACGAAGAAAACTTCAACCCTAGAGATGAATGGCGTGTCCTGCGCCCCATTTTCCTGCGCAAAAGCATCCAAAAACGGCTGGAACAATGGCGTAAAAAACCAAACAAACCAAACAAACAATATAGACTTTGATGTCTCACGCAGTTTATTAGGCTTGTGCCCCGCCGAGCCCCTCATCCTGTCATAATTCGTGGCTAAATTGAGAACGGCTCCTGTTTTGCGGGTGCGGTTAGTTTTTGTGTAACAAAGCAGACTACAAAAGTCTTGCCAATACTAATTGGTATTAAATTTGAGGAGACTTTTGTAGTCTCATACACAACTTTAAACCGCACCCTGTTTTTGCATGTCGGTTTCAACCCATCTTAAGCTCTGTTATAATCTAAACAGTGTAAAAAGAGATATAGGCAAGAAAAACTGCGGCAAACGCAGTTTGGATTGGAGGACACTTCCTTGAGCGACGAATCCAGTAATACACAAACAACCACACAAGTACACCTCAATTTAAAGCATTTACGCAAAATGGTGGATGAATTGGGTGGCGCTGTCAATCAGCAGCAAACCATGATTGTTACCCGTGATCAACTTACGCGGCAAGCGGCCATGCAATCTTCCGAAGACATGGCGCGTTTATTCGTTGATGTACGGCGGGCGCTGGAAGAACTGGAACGACGCATTGCCGCACAAGAGAAAGAACATGTCCAGTTAAGAGCGATGCAAGATGTTGGCGCTGTCATCAACTCCTCCTTGGAACTCCAGGAGGTGCTGACTTTCGTTATGGACGCCATCATCCGCTTAACACAGGCCGAACGCGCTATTTTGCTGCTAACGGATGAAGAGACCGGACGGCTTGAAGTGCAAGTTGCCCGAAACGTAGATCAAGAAACCATTGAGAACTCATCTTCGTTTGAAATTAGCCGCACCATTGTCCGTTCCGTAGCCGAAACGGGTGAACCCGTAGCCACGATGAACGCGCAGTCAGACCCGCGCTTCTCAGCCACAGAAAGCATCATCAGCTACAATTTGCGCTCCATCCTTTGTGTACCTCTCAAAATCAAAGATAACATCATCGGTGTGGTTTATGCAGACAATCGCATTGTCTCCGGCATTTTTGGTGATGCTGACCGGGATTTACTCGCCACTTTCGCCAACCAGGCGGCCGTCGCCATTGAAAATGCGCGTCTTTTCCAACAAATTCGCCAACACCTTATGGAAATCACTGAGATGAAAGATCTGATGGACAATGTGTTTGAATCCATTGCCAGCGGTGTTATCACCATCGACGAAGAAGACAGGGTGGCGCTGTTTAATCAAGCAGCGGAACGTATCTTAGGTGTGCCGCCGCAATCTGTGCTGTTTGAAACCTATATGCGTGCCATTGAAACCTTAAATTTGCCAGTGGGGTCGATTGTGGAAGATGTGAAGCTCAATGGCGATATGCGTCATGCTGAAATGGATATTGTGGTCAAAGATCGCCCTGGCACGACTGCCTTAAACCTCACCTTTTCCCCGCTGCGTGATATGCAGCAAGCCTCCATGGGGGTGGCGATGGTGCTCAATGACATTTCTGAGACGAAGCGCCTGGAAAGCGTGCGCCGGTATTTGCCGCCTGCTTTGGTGGATCAGGTACGAGACGTGGATGCGGCACAAAGACCGCAGCGCCGGGTTATGACTGTGTTATTTGCTGATGTGCGCGGCTTTAGCACCTTTAGCGAGAATCTCGACCCGGAAGAATTGATTGAAGTCATCAACGGCTATTTTACGGAAGCAGTTAAAGCGATTTCCCATTTTGGCGGCATGACAGACAAATTTATGGGGGATGCGGTCATGGCGTTGTTCAATACGCCACTTAACCCACAGCCGGATCATACCGAACGGGCTGTGCGTACGGCGTTGATGATTCGAGAAAGTATGCGTGAGTATCATAAAACGCTGCCAGAGAACCGACGGCTCTATTTTGGCACAGGTATTCATCTGGGTGAAGCGGTTGTGGGGAATGTGGGCAGTGCTTTGCGCAAGGATTATTCTGCTATTGGCGATGCGGTTAATTTGGCTAAACGTGTCCAAGAAAATGCACAGGCTGGTCAGATTTTGCTCAGTGGCCCCGCCTACGATGCGGTGCGTAGTTGGGTGGCGGTTGGTGAGCTGCAATTGATGCAGGTCAAGGGGCGCAAGGCGCTTGAGCAAATTTATGAACTGAAAGGTTTGAAAACTGAGTAGATGGCACATGCTCGTCATGCAGGGTGCGGTCTAAAGTTGTGTACGAGACTACAAAAGTCTCCTCAAATTTAATGCCAATTAGTATTGGTAAGACTT
>JACSSI010000704.1 GCA_014879345.1 Anaerolineae bacterium
CTGATTGAGAGCAACTTTGTGGTTGAGACCGGGCAGGGGCCATCCGCAGGGGGTAAACGACCGACGCTACTCAGGGTGGCGCATGACGCACATCAACTAATTTGTGTGGATTTAGGCAGCCAGGAGTTTCGCGGCGCGGTACTTAATTTGCGCGGCGACATTATCTATCGCCTTGACGTGCCGTCTCAGCAACACGTTGGCAGCGACACCCTCGACCTCGCCTTCACGCTCATCGACCAACTGGTTGCCCAGTCAACAGAAAATCTACTCGGCATTGGCATCGGTACGCCCGGTCTGGTAAATGCCAGAGAAGGGGTTGTCCTCAACGCGGTTAATTTGAACTGGGTGGCTGTACCGCTGCGTGATTTGGTCTATGACCGGTATGAAAAGCCGGTCTACATCGCCAATGACAGCCACATGGCGGCGCTGGCAGAGTACACCTTTGGCTCGCCCCGCGATAGCAACAATTTGATTGTCATCAAGGTGGGGCGCGGCATTGGGGCCGGCATCGTGATTCACGGTCAACCTTTTTATGGCGATGGCATGGGCGCGGGCGAAATTGGACATGTGGTGGTGGTGGATAACGGCCGTTCCTGCACCTGTGGCAATCGCGGCTGTTTAGAGACGGTGGCAAGCACCACAGCCATCCTGGCACAAGCCAACCTGACCTGGGCAGAACTGATAGCGGCATATGAAAATGGGGAAACGGCCGTTACTGACCTCATCACCAACGTCGGCAACTATTTAGGCCAAGCCATCGCCGCGCTGGTCGGCAGCACCAACATCCACCACATCGTCATCACAGGCAGACTGGCCCAGTTTGGACAGCCATTGCTCGATACCATTCAAACCGAAATGCGCCACCGCGCCATGCCCATCATGGCTGACAAAACAGAGGTTTCTTTTGCCAAATTTGGCAACGAAGTGGTGATGCTGGGCTGTTCGGCCATGATTTTGAACGAGGAATTAGGAATTATTTAGGCAATTCTGGGACACTGATGCTGAGGAACGCTGATAAAAAAATCAGTGTTCGACAGCATCAGTGTCCCCCTAAAAAATACAATTCTGTAATTATGTCAACTAAAAATATTCATACACCATTGTTTGCTGGCCTGGACATCGGCGGCACGAAAATCGAAGCGTTGTTGGTGGATGCGGGCATGACCGTGCTGGCACAGGCACGTCACGCTACCAACGTGAGCCATCCCGACAATCTAGTCGCCAGTGCTGTTGCCGCCATTGATGATGTGTTGCAGCAAGCGCAAGCCAATCGGGAACAACTGGCCGGTATCGGCATCGGCATCCCTGGGCAAGTCAATCCGGCGACGGGCGACGTGGCGTTGGCGGTGAATCTCAATTTAACGGCTTACCCGCTCGGCGAAGTTATGTCAACCCAACTCAACACCCCCATCCGGCTGGAAAACGATCTCAACATCGCGGCGCTGGGTGTTTATCGCTGGCTTAACGAGCAAGGGCCAGTGGACAACATTGCCTACCTCAGTTTGGGAACGGGGGTGGCGGCGGGGGTGGTATTGAACGGCCGTTTATACCGAGGCAGCAATGGCATGGCAGGCGAAATCGGCCACATCACCGTCGAGCCAGAGGGCGCTCTGTGCAACTGCGGCGCTCGCGGTTGCCTGGAAACCATCATTTCCGGCACAGCCATCGTCAAGCAAGCCCTGGCAACCGTTCAACTGGATATGCCCGCTAAACAAGTCCACGCTGGACACGTTTTTGCCGCCGCCGCCAACGGTAATGCAGCGGCACAAACGCTGGTGGCACGTATCGCCGATTACACCAGCCGCGCCATTCAATATCTCATCATGACCTACGATGTGGACAAAGTGGTTCTGGGCGGCGGCGTTTCCGGCGCGGGCGACGCCTTTCTGACGCCCGTTCTGCAAGCACTCGCCACCCTACGCGCCCAATCCGACCTATTCAACACCATGCTGCCCGCAAGCAAGATCACCCTGCTGCCCAAAGGGTATAACGCTGGGGTGTGGGGCGCAGTTTATTTGGCAAGAAATCAAAAATAAAAGATTAAAGATTGAAGATTGCCACCCAACAATCTTTAATCTTTAATCCTCAATCTTTATTCTCAAGAGGTTACAATGCGCTACGGCTATTTTGATAACGACAACAACGAATATGTCATCACCCGCCCCGATATTCCGGTCTCCTGGACGAATTATTTGGGGTTGGAAGATTTGTGTACGGTTATTTCCCACAATGCGGGGGGATACACCTTTTATAAGTCGGCGGAAAACGGCCGTTTAACCCGCTTCCGCCCCAATGCCATTCCTTTAGATCGACCGGGCCACACCGTGTACGTGCGTGACGACGAGACGGGCGAGTATTGGAGCCTGTCCTGGCAACCCGTCGGCAAAGATTTAGAGAAAGCCACTTACGAAGTGCGCCACGGTCTGTCCTACTCCCAGTTCTCCTGCGACTATCAGGGCATTGCTGGCTCCCAAACGCTGTTCATCCCGTTGGGCGATGATGTGGAATTGTGGGACGTAAAATTGGTGAATCAATCGGGCAAACCACGCCAACTGAGCGTCTTCTCGTTTGCCGAGTTCTCCTTCGGTCACGTTGACATCGACAATCAAAATTTCCAGATGAGCCTCTACGCCAGCGGTTCCAGCTACCAGGATGGCATCATCGAATACGATTTCTTCTACGAACCCGACACCTTCCGCTACATGACCGCCAATTTCACGCCCGACAGCTACGACTGCCTGCGCGACAGTTTCATCGGCGATTACCGCACGGAAAGCAATCCGATTGCGGTGGAACGGGGACATGGGAGCAACAGCGCCCAACTCACGGGCAACCACTGCGGTTCTTTGCACAAGAAAGTGACCCTGCAACCTGGGGAAGATGTCAGATTGCTGTTTATGTTGGGAAACGGCCGTTCTTCTGTCGCCGCCTCTGTCCGTGAAAAATATGCAGACCCGGCCGCCGTCGATAACGCCTTCGCCGCCCTCAAAAGCTACTGGGACGCCAAACGCGCCGTCTTCCAAACCAATACCCCCCACGAAGGGCTGAACACCATGGTCAACACCTGGAACCTCTACCAGGCTGAAACCTGCGTCGTCTGGTCACGCTTTGCCTCGTTT
>JACSSI010000705.1 GCA_014879345.1 Anaerolineae bacterium
GTGGGAATCCATTCACCACCACCTGTGGATGCCCGCCTTCGCGGGCATGACACGATTACCGGTTTATTTTCTTAAGTTCCATTATCAGGCGCAACCTTGTAGCCCTGCGATTTATCGCGGGGCGGCTTGCCGAAGGTGAAGGCGGGGCGTGCCGTGACCCACTCTGGCTTCGACAGGCTCAGCCGCCGTTACGCTATTTCTGGATCGCTTCTTGCAGTAATGTTTCCAAAAAAACATCCTCGGTAAAGGCTTGCTCTTTCCAATCAGGAAACAATCTGTCCAATATGACGGCTTGCGCCATGCCTGTGTAATAAAAGCGGGTGTCTTCACTATTCGCGCTGCGCTTGATTTGGTCTACTTCCTGGTTCCAGCGCTTATCAAACGTTTGATACTGCTCAAAATCATCGTCCACAGCCATCATCTCAACGGGTTGATAATCTGGAGCTTGTGAGGCTTGCCGCCAGATTTCCATTTCCACATATTTTGCCAGCCCTTCCAACCATTCCCGCTGATTTTCGTAAGCAATCATCTCAGCCGATAGACCGGCCGCTTGCCGCCGTTCAGCTCGCTGCGCCAGAAATTGTTGTGCCAAAACGGCCGTTTCCGCCACATCTTCCGCTTCCACAGCCTGAGTTAACAAATCCAATTCCACATCCCAGTCAGCACGGTGGGCATCGTCGTGCCAGGGATAGTTGTTTGATTGACGAACGGCCGTTTCCGCTGCCGCCAATTGATCCGGAACCATCTCGCCCTGAAAGGCATGAAACGCTTCATGCGCAATCAAGGAAATGAATTTATCGCTGCTGCCTATAAACAAATCTGAAACCAGAAAATAGGGGAATATCTGTTGAATAACAGGCGGCAATTGTTCGCGCATTTCTTGCGGCAGCGCAATTTGCATCCACTCTTTGGTTGTCAGGCTGGCCGCCCATTGCTCCCCTACCTTGACGGTGAAGGCTTGAGGCGTTTCACCAGAAGCCGGTAAAGGCTGTGCATAGTACGGCTCACCCCAAAAATCATCGTCGCTCATGGGCTGCCAGGCGTTACCCACCAATTCTCCATCCGGGACGGTAAACCAACCAGCCGGCGGCTCCGGGTATCCCACCAAAAACACCATCGCCTCGTTGTAAAGCACGACGGGCTGTTCGCCATCGCCCCACCCAGGCCACACCGCATTCCCCAACGAGCGATGCAGGTGAAAATATTCTGCCAAACGCGCTTTTTCTGCTTCTGAAAGCTGCTCTGGTGATACTGAAGCGGTGGGCATGGCTTGGTTGATAACGGCCGTTACCCCCAAGCCGCCACAACACAGCAAAATCCCCGCCACCAAAATCACTAAAATAACCTTAACACCCCGCCGTTTCCCCATCATTCACCATTCACACTTCATCATTCCAATATCCGCCAGCCCCTTGCTTCGGCCACCTGCCTGAGTTTTGGATCAGGACTGACAGCCACCGGGAACTGGCTCATTTCCAGCATAAATTCGTCTGGCCCTGTATCACCATAGGCGGCGAACAAGGAAACATCCTCCCCAAATCGCTGACGCAAAGTAATCACTTTCTGCTTTCCCACATTTAAGGGACCCGTGGCTTCTCCGGTAAAACGGCCGTTTTCAAACACCAGCCCCGTGCCAATCGCCTCAAACCCCAGCCGCGCCGCCAAATTATCGAGAACTGGTTGGAAAACACCAGTGACAATGATGACAGAACGACCGTTTGCCTGATGCGCCATTAATTCATCTACCACCGGCTTGCGACGGTTCGGCCACACTTCTTGCCCAATAACCCACTCCGCCACCTCGGCAAACTCCGCTTCCGTAAAGCCCTCATACAAGCGCAGCATCCCCAACAGCCACTTTTCCTTAAAGGCTGTCTCATCACGCAAACCCAGCTTGACCAGCACATACTCAGGGATATATTTCCGATTAAACCGCTTAAACGCCGCTTCATGACCATGCTGAATCAAATACTCACGCAGCGCCTGCCACACATGCCCCGCCGAAATTGTGCCGTCCAAATCTGTTGCGACTATTTCCATAAAATTCACACACGCTAGCTTTCAGATTGGACCAATCTTTGAAGATTGGTCTAATCTCACAACAACTATTTAATATCAATCTGATCGCCGTCAAAAAACAAACACTCTGGCATCTCGCTTTCCACAATCAGCGCCCCGCGATACCCGGGAAACGGGTCAAACGACCGCATCGACCAACGCGCCGCTTCAGCCTCGCTGCCGCGCACCTGCAACAACGCCGCCGGTTCTCCCGGCAGCAGTGATACCGCAAACGCATCCAGCGGAAACGACAGCCCCTCGCCCACCGCTTTGATAAACGCCTCTTTGCGCGTCCAGCAGTTGAAAAATGTATCAGCTTTTTGACTTTCCGCAGCGCTTAGATAGGCAGCGCTTTCCACCGGCGAAAAATAGCGGCGGGCAACCGCATCCATGTCATCCATCTTCCGGTGAACATATTCAATGTCCACACCAACGGCCGTTTCCCACACAAAAGCCATCAGTAACCCCTCGTGACTATGCGACACATTAAACTGCAAAGCAGGCGCGTTCACCAGTGCAGGTTTGTCGTATTTGCCGTAGGTGAACTGGATGTCTTGCGGGGGAATGGAAAGATAACGGCCGTTTAGCCAACGCAGCAGCCCCCGCCCCACAATAAAATGATGCCGATGCACATCAAAATGAAAGCGTTCCGCCCGTTTCCGCTCATCTGCCGACAAAAAACGCCACAACACATCCCGTTCCGCTTGAGAGCGCTCAAGCGACCCACGCCACACATGCACCACCCCACGCGGCAGCTCAAAATCATCCGGCAAACTTTGCCACTCTGCCACTTTACTTTCCCCGCACCGCGTTAATCTCATCCCGCAGCGCCAGCGCGGCCTCCCGTGCCGCCTCCGCAAAACGCGGCGATAAATCCGCATAAATCACACTACGGCTGGCACTAATCACAGGGCCAGCCACCGCATCCGGGCCAAACTGAACGGCCGTTTCCAAATCACCACCTTGCGCCCCAATACCGGGAATCAAAAAATTAGCGTTTGGTGCCATCTCTCGCGCCACTGCCAATTCCTCCGGATACGTCGCCCCCACGACA
>JACSSI010000706.1 GCA_014879345.1 Anaerolineae bacterium
GTTTCCTTTAAATAATCAACATCTGGTGCTAATTTTTATGCAATTTCCTGTAGAAACGAATTGACTCCCCAAAGTTGAATGCCATAACTCGCCATCACCTCTCTTAATTCTTCATCTGCACGTAACTCATCATCACCGGAAACAATCGCATTGGCACGACCATCAATCGCTGTGGCTAAAACAGGATGATCTTTAGGGTCACGACATCTTGGAGGGATTGTTTTGAGGGCGACTGATTCGCCGTCCCATTCTAACAAGGCTAATAAATCTTCTGCGTCAAGAGGGTTAATTCGCTTTTTCAAACGAGGTCGATTCACAACGTCTTTTAATTCAGATAGCAAGGCATCACTGATGATTACTTTGAATTTTTTCTCGTGCAGAGCAATTAAAATTGGGAGGGATACTTTCCCTCCCATTAACGCCCTAACCCAGATGTTTGTGTCTACAACGATGCGCAGCATTTCGATTTAATGGCGTTGATGACGAACTGCATTGATTTCTGCGTTGATTTCTGCGTCAGAAATATCGGTTACAGGCTCTTTTTCAGCAAGTCTTTGGATAAGCTGCGCAAATTTTGTGTCCATATCATCAGCAATGAGGGCTTGGGCTACTTTTGTGCGAGATTCAGCGTCAAGTTGACGAACAACACCTATAAGCTCATCTAAAGTGAGTTGAACGTTGGGGATTGTTATTGTTGAAGAAGTTTGCATTAGGTTATCCTTTTCAACGAAATTTATTACCTCATTATAGCACGTGAATGTGTCCGTTTCCTTCGATGACTTCGCCGATGACAACGGCCGTTTCACACCCCGCAATATACGTTTCCACCATCTCAGGAGACACAGCCACTAGCAAGCCGCCAGAGGTCTCCGGTGTCCACAGCATGTCTTGCACCAACTGGCTGACGCCCGCGCCAAAGGTGACGTGTTCCTGGAAGAAGATCATGTTGTTGCCGCGTCCGCCGGGGAAGGCGTCGGCTTCCCCGTAGCCCAACGCGCCGGGCAGCCAGGGCAGTTTGTCGGCGAAGAAGCGGAAATCGACGTGGCCTTGCGCCGCCATTTCATGCGCGTGGCCCAGCAGACCGAAGCCAGTGATGTCGGTCATGCCGTGGGCTTGCGCCAGATGAGCCGCTTCGGAAGCTTGTTTGTTGAGGGTAGACATGGAGAGAACGGCCGTTTTCACATGCGCCTCGTCCGTCATTTGCCGCTTGAGCGCGGTGGTAATCACACCTACACCTAAAGGTTTCGTGAGCAGCAAGATGTCTCCAGGCTGACCGCCTCCCTTGCGTTTTACCTTGGCCGGGTCGATAATGCCAGTGACAGCCAGCCCATATTTTGGCTCTTTGTCATTGACACTGTGGCCGCCAGCGATGACAGCCCCCGCTTCGGCAACTTTTTCCGCGCCGCCGCGCAGCACCTCTTTGAGAATATCTTGCGCTAAATTGTCGGGAAAAGCGACCAAATTAAGCGCAAACAAAACTTGTCCGCCCATCGCATAAATGTCCGACATGGCATTGGCAGCGGCAATCGCGCCAAAATCGTAAGGATCATCCACGACAGGCGGGAAGAAATCGGTGGTGGAAATGATGGCTTGCTGCTCGTTGATTTGATACACGGCAGCATCGTCCGCTTTTTCCAGGCCGACCAGTAAGTTAGGATAATTTTGTGGATCAAATGTTTCGCGTAATGGCTGCAACACGTGCGCCAAGTCCGATGGACTTAGTTTAGACGCTCAACCAGCGCAGGAAGCATATGCCGTCAGGCGGATTTCTTTTCCAGACATGGTAACTCCTTTTTTAAAGGATGAAGGTTGAGGGATGAAGGATGAATTTTAACCTGCCATTCATCCTTCATCTTTCATCATTCAGCCTTTGGTTACGGCAAGTATACCGAATGCCTACGACTGGGCAATTGCAATTGACGGCCGTTTCTGCCAAACTATAATCGCGTTCTGCTTTGTATCTGGCGACTAAATTGAAAAGATAGTGTGTAGTGCGTAGTACGTAGACTAAAGCCTCACGTACTACGCACTACGCATTACTCTCCGCAAAGCAAGGGTAAGCAATCACATGATGAAAAAGTTTCGACTGTTACAATTCGAGTCAATCGCTCAGGGATTGGTCGAGGGTTCTTTTAGCCGTCTGCTGGGCAGCGATTTAGAGCCGCTTGAAGTTGCCTCACGGTTAGCCCGGGCGATGGAAGATGGTCAAGAAGATAGATTGGCGCCGGATGTATACACAGTTTCCTTGAATCCGGCAGATTTTGAAAAACTGCAACAGAAAAATGAACAACTGGAAATTGAGCTGGCAAAAGCCGTTGTCGAATTGGCGCAGCAAGCTGATTTACGTTTGAAAGATCAACCCCGCGTGCGCCTGGTAGCAGACACTGGTTTGAAACCGCGCCAGGTACAGGTACAGGCTTCGTTCCACCAATCAGTTGGGCATACCACGCAGCTTAATGTGCAATCTGATGATGTGCTGGCTGCTGAACAGAAGATGTTGGCTGAACTGGCGGCAGTGGATGCATATTTGATTGTAGAGGGAGGAAGGCATATGGCGTTGGAACGGCCGTTACTCACCATTGGCCGCCGCACAGACAATGACCTGGTGATCGACGCACCCACTGTCAGCCGCCGCCATGCCCAAATTCGCTGGCGTTACGGCCGTTTTGTCCTCTACGATCTGAGTGGCCGACCTGGCCGCACCCTCGTCAACGGTCAGACCATCACCGAATACGCCCTAAAATCAGGCGATGTTATCACCCTTTCCGATGTCAAACTCATCTACGGCGAAGGCGATGACGAGCGCCATCCGCGCAAAGACAAAGGTTTTGAGCAAGAACAAACGCTGCAAAAACCCAAACAAGCGTAACCCGCCGCTGCACCCACAAAAAATTCAAAATTTGCCAAACCCCGCTTAACAGAGACGAGGACTGAGCTTGCCGAAGTCCGGACTTCGACAAGAGCAGTCCTCGTCTAGCAATGAAACTGTGTCAACAAAACGCCAGGCATCCTCACAGAGAAGGGTGCGGTTTATGAGACTATAAAAGTCTCCTCAAATTTAATGCCAATTAGTATTGGCAAGACTTTTGTAGTCTGCTTTGTTACACAAAA
>JACSSI010000707.1 GCA_014879345.1 Anaerolineae bacterium
AATTTGAAAGCGTGCCGCCACACAAACTTGTCAGGATGATTTGGTTTTGGCAACCGGCTGTGTTTGTTGTGCCTGCTGCACCGACTGCGCTTGCTGCACCTGAACCGGGTTGATGTGAGGTGTAACCGCCTGCGGAATCGGCGCTAAATCCAGGACGATGGTCTGACCGCGGCTGCCGGTGGTAGGCGGCATGGGCAGCGGGGTCATGGGGGCGGATTCGATGATAATGATCTGCTCAGGCTCAGTAACGGCCGTTTCAAATGCCACATCTTGCACAGCCAACAGCCGTGTACCCGCCAGCGTTGCCGCCACACTACCCACCACCAGTAAAGTTTTCAAGAGACCCGTCCCCTGGTTTTTTGATTTCGGACGGCTAGTCATCGTGTTCCTGTCCTTCGTGTTCTTCATGCTCATGGCTTTCATCTTCGTGGAAAGTTGGGGCAGGCGCAGATTGATTGACTGATACATTTTTGTTGGCGGGGGCAATAACCTGTATGCTGGCTGCCGCGTTGGCGCTGTTCACCTGATCTTGAAGTTGCAAAATCGTTTGATTGGCGGCCTCGATTTCAGCCTGATACTGCGCTTCTCGTTCCTGCATCGTCTGCACCGTCGTTTCTAAATCACGCCCGTACTTTTGCCAGGCGCGCACCGTTTCACTGGCATTCTGATCCACTTGTGGTTCCTGGATGATGGTGGGCGTTGGTTCGGTAACGGCCGTTTCCGCCTCACCCGTTCCCCATGCGCCCAGTCCGCTAAAACCCAACGCCAACACGGTAATGAGTACCAATCCGGTCAAACTGCCTGCTGCCAAAATTCCTTTTGTTCTGTTCATCATGTCACCTCGTTATAAATTTGAGTTAACCTGACTATAGAGCAAATTAAAACGGCCGTGGTTAAAGCAATCCTAAATTAGGTTAAATCCACCTTAAATTTGAAAAAGTCGCTTGCACCGCTATTTTGGCTGTGTCACAATGTCCCCAACAGAGAGGAATTGCATGACAACAATCTTATTAGTAGACGACGACCAGATGATTACCAGCCCCCTGGCAAACCGTTTAAAAGAAGCCGGATACACCGTTTTGGTCGCCAACAACGGCCGTTCCGGGTTAGACATGGCGCTCAGCCAACGGCCAGATGTCGTGGTGCTGGATGTGATGATGCCCGACATGGATGGCTGGGAAGTGTGCAAATCCCTGCGCCGACAAAGCCCCGTACCCATCCTCATGCTCACTGCGCGTGGCGATGAAGTAGACCGCATCCTCGGTCTGGAACTGGGCGCCGACGATTACCTGACCAAACCGTTCAGCACCCGCGAACTGATCGCCCGCCTGCGAGCCTTGCGGCGGCGCATCCAACTGGATCAGGTTGCCGTTGCCCCTGTTACTGAACTGGCGAGCGGCCCGGTTCAACTCGTTCTCAATACCCGGCAGGCATTTGTAAACGACCGTGAAGTTGTTTTGCGTTACAAGGAATTTGAACTGCTCAGCCTGCTCGTCAGCCGGGCAGGCGAAGTAGTCAGCCGCGCCGATTTATTCGACCAGGTTTGGGGTACCGATTGGCTCGGCGACACCCGCACACTCGATGTCCACATCCGCTGGCTGCGCGAAAAGATTGAAGAAGACGCCAGTCGCCCCCGTTACATCCAAACCGTGCGCGGCGTGGGCTACCTCTTCCAGGGAACGTCATGAAACACCGTTTCATAAACGTCCATAGCCTGCGCGCCCGTATCCTCATCGCCTTCACGGGCTTGATTCTCATCGGTTTTGCTGCGCTTACCGCCTTTGCCGGGCAGCAGCTTTCCGCTGGCACGACCAACGATTTCAAAGAGCGCATGATCGAGCAAGCGCAGTTGATTGCGCGTGGCTTGAAGGAGCCTGTGGAACATTTGCATGAGGGTGAAGGCAGCGCCAACGCCATTGAGGAAATCCTGCAAGAGTATGCCAACCAATTTGGGATTGAGGTGACGCTGCTGCAAGGAAACGGCCGTTACTTGTTAGGCACCCCCGTTTCTTCCACCATTCCTTCCGATAATGCGCCCGAAGTCGCTGCCGCCCGCCTGGGGCAAACCGGCGAAAATACCCGACCCGATCCGTCTGGTCGGCAAACCATCTACACCGCCGCCCCCATTTACGAAGACGGCAGAATCATGGCAATCATCCACCTTGCCGCACCGCTGGCCGGGGCACAGTCACTCATCTGGCAGCGCTGGTCTATTCTGATTGGCGGCGTTCTCATTCTGGCCGGGCTTGCGATTGGCGTTAGTCTGTGGCTGTCATCTTCTCTCACACGCCCCTTGAGCCAATTACAATCTTCGGCGGAGAAAATTGCCCAGGGCGACTTTTCACAGCGTCTGCCCGAAGATCGCCAGGACGAAATCGGCCAGTTGGCCGGCGCGTTCAACCACATGACCGGTCAGGTCGAAGCGATGATCGAAGAGCAGCGCACCTTCGCCGGCAACGCCTCCCACGAACTGCGTACCCCGCTCACCACTATCCGCCTGCGCAGCGAAGCCTTACGTGACGGCGTGCTGGACGAGTCAACCGCCCGCCAATACATCATCGAAATAGATGATGAAGTCGCCCGGCTTGGGCAGTTGGTTGAAGACCTGATCCTCGTTTCACGTCTGGACTCTGGTCACCTACAAGCCGGTCACGAAGCGATTGATCCGGTTCGGTTTGTACGCAGTCTGGCGCAAGAATTTGCCCCAACGCTGGACGAAAAACAGCTTCAATTAGACCTGGATTTACCCGACCACCTGCCGCCCATCCAGGCCAGCCTCAATCACCTGCAAGTGGTGTTCCGCAATATTCTCACCAATACCATCAAATACACACCGGCAGGCGGCAAAATCACCTGGCGCGTTACGGATGAAAACGGCCGTTTTCACAGCACCATCACCGACACCGGTCAGGGCATCGCGTCAGAGGATGTAGCGCATTTATTTGAGCGCTTCTACCGCGCCGATAAAGCCCACTCACGGGAAATACCGGGAGTAGGACTGGGTCTTTCCCTTGTAAAAATGATTGTAGAATTCTACGGTGGCACGATTGAAATCAGCAGTCCAGGCATTGATCAGGGCACTACTGTTATTATTCAGTGGCCGTTCA
>JACSSI010000708.1 GCA_014879345.1 Anaerolineae bacterium
TGATACTATTATCGGAGGAACAATAAATGATAGGCTCTCCAAGGACAAAACTGATGGCAAACTCACAAATAGTAACTGACTTAGGCGACATTTTAGTAGTCGATGACGAAGCATCCGTCGTGGAAGTGGTCAGCCTGTATTTACAACGGGAAGGATTTCAGGTGCGCGTGGCTCGCAACGGCCGTTCTGCCCTGGAAGCCATCCGTGACAAACTACCCGCCCTGGTCGTGCTCGATTTGATGCTGCCAGAGGTGGACGGGCTGGCTATCCTGCAAACATTGCGCCAACATGCTGATCTCGACATCCCCGTCATCATGCTCACCGCCCGCCGCCAGGAAACCGACCGCATCTACGGCCTGGAATTGGGCGCAGACGATTATGTGACGAAACCTTTCTCCCCGGCTGAACTGGTCTCGCGGGTAAAAGCAGTGCTGCGGCGGTCGGCTGGGGTAACATTGAATGGGGGCGGAGAACGGCCGTTATCCTTCGGAGATCTGTCCATCGACCCCAAATCACGCCAGGTCATCGTGCGCGGCGAAAACATCGAACTAACCGCCACCGAATTCAACCTGCTCCACTTCATGGCAAACCACCCGCGCCAGGTCTTCAAACGAGACCAACTGCTAGAAAACGTCTGGGGCTTCTCCGAATACGTCGATCCCAGCACCGTCACCGTCCACATCCGCCGCCTGCGCGAAAAAATCGAAGCCGACCCGGGCAGCCCCCTCTGGCTGTTAACCGTGTGGGGCGTGGGCTATAAATTCGACCCAGGCACTTAATCAAGATTGGACTAATCTCCAAGATTAGTCCAATCCAAGGTTCAAACCACTTATGACCCAAACAAGCACCTCCAAACAACCCACCAGCCGCTTCAACTGGGCTTCATGGCAAATTTTAGTTGGCGGCGCCCTGGTAGCACTGCTTGTGGCCGTGCTTATGATGCAGGGGTTGATGCAAGCCCCCCTTGCCGATGTCACCGCCTTAGTCACAACCCTAATGGTGACATCCCTGATCTCACTGGCACTGGGCTATTTCCTCTTCCGGTTTGCCTGGAAGCGCTCCCCCTCCTTTTATCTGACGCTTGTGCTGACCTACGCCTGGGCAGGCATCCTGACTTTGTTCAATGTATGGATTATGTCAATGCGAATGTTTGCCAGCCCCCACGACCTATTATTGAGCGGCGTGCTGCTGGCATTTGCCGCCATCGTCGCTACCAGTTTTGGCGTGTTCGTAGCCGCCAATTTGAACCGGGGTTTGAGTGAACTGGCTGATTCCGCCCAACAGATTGCAGACGGCAACCTGGAAGCACGGGTCGCCATCAAAGGGCGGGACGAAGTAGCCCGCGCAGGCTCCGCCTTCAACGAAATGGCCGACCAGCTTCAGCAAGCGGAAAAACAGCGAGCCGAGCTGGAAAAACTGCGCCGTGACCTCATCGCCTGGACATCCCACGACCTGCGCACCCCGCTGACCAGCATCAGAGCTATGATCGAAGCGCTGCACGATGGCGTCGTGACCGATGCCGACACTACACAGCGCTACTATCGCACCATGCGCTCCGACATCATCGCCCTCAACAGTTTGCTTGACGATCTGTTTGAACTGGCACAGCTTGACGCGGGTGGCCTGGTGCTGGAACTTTCGCCGCACTCACTCAGCGACTTGATTTCTGATTCGCTGGAAGGGTTTCAGGCGCTGGCCGCCCAGAAAAACATCAGCCTCACGGGTGAAATCGGCGAGCATCTTGATCCCGTTAATCTCAACGCCGCCAAGATCGGGCGCGTATTGGCAAACTTGATGAGCAACGCCATCCGCTACACGCCGGAAAACGGACAGGTTCATGTCCATGCCCTGCGCACGGCCGAAGGAGCGGTGGTGACGGTGCAAGATAGCGGCCCCGGTTTTGCACCAGACGATTTGCCCCGTGTTTTTGAGCAGTTTTACCGGGGAGAATTGGCACGCAGCCGTGCTACAGGTGGCGCAGGTTTGGGGTTGGCAATTGCTCGGGGGATTGTTGAGGCGCATAACGGCCGTATCTGGGCAGAAAACGCCCCAGAGGGTGGTGCGGTGGTGGGGTTTGTGTTGTAAATAACCGTTCGCTTTTAACCGGCGAGATTGGTCCAATCTTCAAGATTGGACCAATCTGTAGTGTTTACATGAATTGGGTACCTAAAATAACAGCCAGAAACCAGATAAAAAAATCATACTTCATGAGTTGGCTTAAACGTTCTAGCTGCGCCCCGGTACGTTCACGAGAGACCTTCACCAAGATGTACAAAATGACCGGATACACCCCAAAAATCACGAGGTAGGCGTAAATAGGGGCGTAGACGCGGAACATGTAGGGCAGCAGCATCAAGCCGATGGTCAACAGCGCCAGGATGTAAAAAATGATGCGTGCGGATCGGCGACCCCACACGGTGGAAATGGTGCGGCATTTTTGGCGCAAATCCCCGTCATAATCTGCCAGCGTTTTCAGGATTTCACGGCCGAGGATGGCTACAAAAATGATAACCGCCAGCCAGATTGTCGGCCTGATGTTGCCTGCCGCGACCCCACCAAACATGACGCTCAATGCGGAAATAAACGCGACTGTGAAATTGCCCAATAAGACGGTACTTTTTAGCTTCCAGGAGTATAAAAAGAGCAAAATAGTGGAAATAACGGCAATAATGAAAGCTGTTTGGTTGATAAAAGCGGCGATGATCAGTGAAAGGATGGCGGTGATGACAGCAAATATGACAGCGGCGCGGGGTGAGATCATGCCAGAGGGTAACGGCCGTTGTGGTTGGTTGATTTTATCGATTTCAATATCCATGTAATCGTTCCAGGCATTGGCTGATGAAGAAATCAAAATTGTCGCCAACGCGGCCAGAAAAATATCGCCCCATTGTCCTGTGCCAGCTACATAGCCGCCTAAAAGCACTGATAAGGCCCCAGATAATGTCGAAAGTGGGCGGCTAATTTTGTATAACCCTTTTAGTTGACTCATAGTTTTCCCTTATAACAGGTAGCGATTTTGGTTTGTAGTAACCACTTGTGAACTTTAAATAATTATTCCGGTAATCCCCTCTCCCCAGCCCTCTCCCCAAAGGGGCGAGGGAGCCAG
>JACSSI010000709.1 GCA_014879345.1 Anaerolineae bacterium
GTCGCGGTAGACTCCTCCGTCCCCCTGGATAACGGCGTCATCTACGACAACTATAACGGCACCTCCATGGCTGCCCCACATGTTACTGGCGCCTGGGCGTTGGTCAAACAAAACAATCCCACCGCCTCCGTGTCCGACGTGTTGAACATTCTGCAAAATACGGGCGTCATCGTCACAGATACCAATGGCATCGGTATTCCCCGTATCCAACTCGATGCGGCAACACAAACTGGTGACCTGGTTGGCACCGTAACCGCTGCGGGCACAGGCAATCCCATTCCCAATGCGACGGTTAGCACAACTGGTGCAGGCAGCTACACCACCACAACTGATGCCAATGGAGATTACATCCTTCCCGTTCCGGTTGGAAATTACAATGTCACGGCCGCTGCCTATGGCTACCAGCCTCTGACGGCAAACAATGTTGCTGTCAGTCTAAACGGAACCAGTACCCAGGATTTTGCTTTAACGGCCGTTGCCAGTTATCTCGTTTCCGGTGTTGTGACTGATGCGGCCACTGGCTGGCCTCTCTATGCCCGTATCGACATCCCTGAGTATCCCGGCAGCCCGGTATGGACTGACCCAGTAACCGGCGCTTACAGTGTTACTCTGGCCGGAGGCATTGCCTATCAATTCACGGTGAGCGCCTGGGTAGAAGGCTACACCAATGCCACCCGCACCGTTGGACCGTTGAGTGGCAGCAGCACGCAAAACTTTGCCCTTGCTGCCAATGCCCTCGTTTGCACTGCGCCAGGCTATACCAGCACCTCTAGCCCTATATTCAACAGTTCTTTTGAAACGGCATTCGCAGCTGATGGTTGGGCTCAAGTTGATACAAACGGTACATCGGGAAACTGGACTCGGCCAACTGCTGGCACCAATCCCACTGCTTCACCCCATACAGGAAACCGTTTAGCAATGTTTAACTCATTTTCAGCCACCTCCGGGCATCAGACACGGTTGTACCGCACCAGTGGTTTAAATTTAAGCAGTTATACCAGCCCTGAAGCTTCGTTTTGGCTCTTCAACGGCAGTTGTGGCTGGACTGGCAACGATACGGTTCAATTACAAATATCTACAAATGGCGGCAGCTCATGGAATAATGTAGGCGCTCCCGTGCCACGCCTGTCTGCGGGTGGCTGGCAGCAGCATTCGTTTGATATCAGCCCCTATGCGGGGGCTGGCATGACAGATGTACGGCTGGCGCTGCTGGGGAGTAGTGGGTTTGGCTGCAATATTCATGTTGATGATGTCACCGTTGTTGAAAATAGCTGCACGCCCACAAGCGGTGAACTGGTGCTGGGCAATGTCTATGACGCCAATACCACAGCGGGCATCAATAGCGCTACTGTTTCCAACCAGGATGGCTACAATACGACCAGCGCCGCTACACCCGCAGACCCGAATGTAGACGATGGGTTTTACACCTTGTTCTCCCCGGTCGGCAGCAAGACGTTTACGGCTTCAGCCAGGTATTATGCAGATGATGTCGATATCGTGGCTGTGGTTGCCAACGATGTCACGCGGCACAATTTCTTTTTGGATGCAGGCCAATTAAGTTATGCACCAACGGCCGTTTCCGTTTCCATTCCCGCCGGCACCAGCACCAACCAATCCCTGACGCTAACCAACGATGGCAGTGTGGCGGCTAACTTTACGCTGCTTGAATTGGGAACGGCCGTTAACATGACCCTTGATGACGGCAGCATGGACAACAGCATTGGTCTTAGTGGCAGCCAGTTTGTTTGGTTCAACCGTTTTACCCCAGCCCCGACCGCTTATCCATTCAAATTAAGACAAGTTTCTGTAATTTTTCAAGACTCAGTGGCAGTGGGTGACACCGTAGAATTAGTCGTGTGGGCAGATGCCGACGGCAACCCCAACAATGGCGCCACTCTACAGTACACCGAAAATGTGCAGGTTATCCATAATGATGGCACTTCGTGGAATGATTACACGCTGGCAGCACCCGTCTTGCTGAACGGGCCAGGAGATGTGCTGATTGGATTGGTTAACCGCTCCAGCGTGAGTGGCGTAGCCGATTTTCCCGCAGCCATTGACCAGACTACCAGCCAGGGACGTTCCTGGTTGGGTTCATATGGTGGCAATGTACCAGAGCCGCCCACCCTGCCCGCACCAAACAACTGGGGTGTGGTTGATACGCTGGGGACTGGGCTAGCCGGTAACTGGATGATTCGCGGCATTGGCTATCAAGATGTACCCTGGTTAAGCGAATCTCCCACGAGCGGCGTAGTACCCGGGCTGAACAACCAGATCATCAATCTGACGCTGGATGCCAGCGCGTTATCGCCAGGGCAGTACACCACCCAATTAGCGACGCACCATGACACCCCTTACCCGGTGGCGAACGTGCCCATCACCTTGACGGTGTTTACTGGCTACTTGTGGAATGGCAGTGTGAATTCTAATTGGGATAATCCTTTGAACTGGACCCCTAATGGTGCGCCAGGAACGCTGGACAGCGTGATCGTTGACCCAACCAACCTGACTGGCGCATCTGTCTGGCCGATATTGAATGTGAATCCTACTGTCACAGACTTGACGGTAGAAGCTGATGCAGAACTGACAATTCCCAACGGCCGTTCCCTCACCGTTACTGGCAGCCTCATCAACAATGGTCTACTGCGCCAGACTATCAACAACGTGAACAGCCCCACAACTTTCCTGGGTATGGGTGGCTATGGTGGCGTGGAAATCAACCCGTCTGGCAGCATGGGTAATACGACGGTTGAGATTCGCGGCAATCAGGATTGCACCACCAATCCCACCAGCCAACCCGTACAGCGCTGCTTCAACATCTCACCCGCCACCTCACAGACGGCTACCATCCGGTTCTACTACCTGCCAGGCGAAGCGAATGGCAACCCTGAAAACGGGGTAAATGTTTATCATTGGAATGGCGGCAGTTGGGATTTACAAACCGGAACGACGACACACAGCAGTGGTGGTGATCCCCGTTGGGTGCAGGTGACAGGCGTTTCAAATTTTTCGCCATTTGTGCTGGACAATGGCCTTCCCACGGCCGTTTCTCTAACACAATTTACAACAGGGAGCAGCGGCACAGGAACGGCCGTTCTCCTCATC
>JACSSI010000710.1 GCA_014879345.1 Anaerolineae bacterium
CAGAAATCAGCCAGGAAGATATTCGTGCCCAAATAATTGAGCATGTCATCAACCCGGTTTTACCTGCGCACCTCGTCGATGACGACCTGTTGATCTTCGTTAATCCAACCGGTCGCTTTGTAGTCGGTGGTCCGATGGGTGATGCTGGTTTAACCGGCCGTAAAATCATCGTCGATACCTATGGTGGCATGGGTCGCCATGGTGGAGGCGCATTTAGCGGTAAAGACTGCACCAAGGTTGACCGTTCTGCGGCTTATGCATCCCGCTGGGTTGCCAAAAACATTGTTGCGGCTGGTTTAGCTGAACGCTGCGAAGTGCAGGTTGCTTACGCCATTGGTGTGGCACATCCATTGAGCGTCAACGTCGAAACCTTTGGCACCAGCGAACTTAGCTCGGACCAATTAGTAGAGCTGATAAGTGAGCATTTTGACCTGCGTCCAGGTGCTATCATTCGTGATTTGGATTTGCGTCGACCCATCTACCGTCAGACCGCTGCATATGGTCACTTCGGCCGTACCGACATTGACTTGCCCTGGGAAAACACAGACAAAGCTGAGGCGTTGCGCATTTCTGCTGCAAAATTTGAAGCGTTGGTAGCCTAAGGGGATAACGGCCGTTTAAGTTTTTCTGGTTCTCTAGGAATTCGTGGAGCAACTGGTATTTTAGCGTAAGGGCATAGCACGCTATGCCCTTACATGTGCTGTCTGCCCATAAAATCCTGGAGAAATCACTTTTCTTCGTGTGTCAATCAGCCTAATTACAGGTATAAACTCCTTGCGCTAATCCCTTGTAAGCACAGATGTAAGCTGATTATCCCAGAATTTTTATTAACTATCTTGAAAAAGATGGTGTAATGTTGTTTCTATAAAACTGGCTGTAGATCAGTTATCAAGTGTCCTGGAAATCATCTCACTCTCTAGTAGACACCCTACAACCGGATGTTCATTTTCAGAAGAATTACTTACTTCTTCTCTTTAGTTTTTTTGAATCCAAAGGATGTTGTTTCATCTATAAAAATGGCAGGAAATTATGGTACGATTAATACTAGTCCGTCTTCTTGAAAGCTATTTTCGTCATCGTTGGTTGTATTTGTTACCTATTGTGATAATGATAATTGCTGCTACTGTATTTACATTGACGAAAGAGCCCCTTTACCTGACTGAGGGGGTACTGCATGTTAACAGGGACTCTTTGATTAATTCGCTAACCATTGACACAAATAATAGCTTTTCTTGGCAAACGCCAGCCGAGCAAAAAACAACAGAAATTAATGACTTGTTAAAAACGGATGCTTTTATCCGTGCTATAGTGAGCCAAACTGATTTAGAAAGTGAGATGAGTGGTGGTTCTGAAACCATTAAAACAGTGCTTACCGATGTAAGGGATGCAGTGTGGGTGAAACCAGAAGGTAATGATCAGTTGCTAATTTCTGCAACCTATAAAGACCCTAACATCACACACCAGCTTGTAAACGCCATCGTTGACAACTATGTGAATTGGCAGATTAACGTCCAGGTAACTGAAAGTGCAAATGCACAAGAATTCTTTAAAGATCTTACACAAGAATATAAGAGCGATTTGGAATATGCACAACAAGAACTGGATGGTTATCTTTTATCTCATCCTGAACCGGAGCGTGGCTCGCGCCCTCAAATTGAACAAGTCCAAATCAGTCGTTTAGAGAGTGAAGTGCAAATGGCAGCAGACCGTTATGTTAGTTCGATCAGAAATGAAGAACTTGCCAGATTAGCCATTATTCAAGCCGAGAATACAATCAAACAATCATACTTTTTGGTTGATGCGCCCAAAATTCCAACAAGCCCAGAAACCTCATTGAGAGCGATAGCCGCAAATGCATTGTTATTTGTGGTGGTGGGGGTTCTTATTAGTGGTGTTGGTATTGTCGGGGGGGCTTTGTTGGACAGAAGTTTTCGTGTTCCTTTGGATGTGAATCAATTATTGAATCTGCCTGTTTTAGCTACTGTGCCAGATGTTAGCAAAGCAGTAGCCCAAGAACGGAGTTTGCCTGTATCAGAACGAGACGGTTTAACCAAATTTTCGAACTCCGAGAATAAGCAGGAAAAATTGAGGGATCCGCAGCCTGTTTCATAAAATTTTTTCACTCTTCACAAAATTCACAAGATGAATATCTAAAATCTCATTTGATTAAAGAAATTTGGTATCCATTTAGTCCAAAAGTCTCAATGCGCTTCAAAATGTTGTGAATGTGTAATATGACTTCGCAAAAGGGCAGTATTCTTGACTGTTTGCTTTTAGAAAACCAGGTGATTTGTGATTTTCTTTAGGCAAACCACAACTTTTATTTAGATATTTTTAGGATAAAAACCGCAAGGTTTAAGTATTTTGCTGTAACACAGGTATTATGAACGATACAGGGAAAACAATCGCCAAAAATGCTGGCTTTCTTATGGTCTCGCAATTGATGACATGGTCTATGTCTATATTGTTGATGGTTTTCCTGCCCCGGTATCTCGGAGCCACTTCAATTGGGCAGTTGCATTTGGCTGGGTCTGTCTGGGCGATTATCATGATCTTTGTTTCTTTTGGGATGTCTTTTTTATTAGTAAAGGAGACAGCGCGTTCAAAAGAAAGATTTTCTGACTTAGCTGGCACTAGTTTAGTAATTAGATTTTTGTTCTTTTTCATTGCAATAGGTTTCCTTGCTGTCTATTTGCAATGGGTCAATTACTCGAGCCAAGCTGTTTGGGTGATCGTCATTCTTGGTATTTCAAATTTTGTAGGACAGGTTGGTGATGTGTACCAAGATTCATTGGTAGGTAATGAGAGGATGGAATACATTGCCTATGCGGACGTTGCCGGTAAATTATTTAACACCATTGCCTCTTTGATATTGTTGTTTATGGGGTTTGGAATCATAGTTATAAGTTTGGCTATCATTGGTTCAACGTTTGTTCAGGTTACGATGAAGGTGTATGCAGTAAAAAGAATCCAACCGATAAAATTGAATTTTCGGCGGGATTTGGTGGAATGGATTTTAAAAGCTAGTTTTCCATTTTTTTTACTCGTTGTGTTTCGTACGATATATATTCAATTGGACGTTGTTATTATTTCTTGGCTTGTTA
>JACSSI010000711.1 GCA_014879345.1 Anaerolineae bacterium
CGAAGAAAGCAACGAACATGTGCAGGTCTTCATCGACTAATAAGTGGATAACAGAGAATAGGCGTAATCAAGATCAAAGATTAAAGATTAAAGATTTTGTATTCCACCAATCTTCAATCTTTTAATCTTCAATCTTTCGCAACTTATTTTGTCTGTGTTCCAAGCGAGAAATAAACATGGGTCAAGAACGAATTGAAACCAACAAGGCACCGCTGATTGAGGTGGATACCTGTCAGGGGGATTTGGTGATACGGAGTTGGTCGGAAACGGCCGTTTCCATCCAATCCGATCACTACGAAACAAAAAAGACCGAAACCGGTCTTAAACTGAGCAGCCAGGGCGCATTAAAACTCATCGTGCCTACTAGCGCCAGCCTCAACATTGGCACAGTGCAAGGCGATCTCGTCGTCAAACACGTCAGCGGCGATCTGAGCTTACTGACGGGCGAAGGCGATGTCGTGCTCGTTGGCTTGAACAACGTCAAACTGCTCACCATCAACGGCGACCTGTCCGCCAAACAGCTTGAGGGCGACATCAGCGTCGAAACCATCAACGGCGATGCCGTGTACCGTCAAGTACAAACCGTCAACGTTGGCACTGTTAACGGCGACATCAGCATTCGCTTTGCCAATGGCGCCGCCTATCTGCAACAAATCAACGGCGACATTAACCTGCGCAGCATCAACGGCGAAGTTGACGTGAAACATGGCGCTCGAGACGTCAATCTCCGCCAGGTTGACGGGCAAATCTACCTGCCCCACATCAACGGCGATATCCGCCTCAAGGGGCCGCTCTCCGCAGGCAAACATACCTGTCACGCCAACGGCGACATCGTTTTGCGCTGGCCGGCCGATGCGCCCGTCACCATCAACGCCCAGGCCAGCAGCATCAAAAACCGGCTGGCGTTGCAAGATGTTGTAGAAAGCGGCAGCACCTTGAACGGCCACATAAACAACGGCGACACGGTGCTCAATCTGGAAGCCAAAGGGCGCATTGTGCTCAAGGAATCACAGATGGTCAAGGATGAATGGGAACAGGACAGCGGTGAAGATTTTGGCTTCGACTTCGCCTTTGATTTCGCTGACATTGGCGAACGTATCAGCCGTGAAGTGGAGCAAAATGTCAGCCGCATCACGGCCGAAATACAAAGCCGCTTCGGAGCCAACTTCGGCGAAGAAATTTCCGAAAAATTTGCACGCAAGGCAGAACAAGCCGCCGCCAAAGCAGAAAGAGCCGCCGCCCGCGCCCAACAACGGGTTGAACGTGAACAGGCTCGCCAGACACGCTGGGCACCGCCCCCACCACCGCCGCCAGCACCCAAACCGCCAAAACCGGCAAAACCTAAATCATCGCCTGAGGAACAAATCAAAATCCTCAAGATGGTGGAGCAAGGCATTATTTCACCGGAAGAAGCGAATACGTTGTTGCAGGCGTTGGAGGCTTAAGCAAGCAAAGTTGCAGGGTTGCAGAGTCGCAGGTGTTAACACAGCATGTTACCTTAATACCTTGCCACTCTGCCACTTTGCCACTTATCACGTTTTATGAGGTAAAATAAGCGGAAAAATTCGGTTTGTATTCACATGGTTATTACGGCACCGTCAATTGAACGGCCTGGCAATGGGCCTCGTCCCATTAATTTAAACAAAGATATTCCCCAGGTATTGGAGTTGTTACGCCTTGCCTTCGGGGAATCTTTGGATGCGGAGGGGCAGCGGATTTTGCAGGGACAAACGGCCGTTACCGGCCAGCCAGCCTTTTTTTACCGCTTCAACCCGATGGCGAGCCGTCTTTCACGTGGGTTTGTGTGGGAAAAAGATGGCAAAATAATCGGCAATGTGACCCTGTTGAATACTACGGTAAACGGCCGTTATCTCATCGTCAATGTCGCGGTCCATCCAGATTATCGACGACGGGGCATCGCCCGCCTGTTAATGAATGCCACCACTGACCAGGTTCGCCAGCAAAACGGCCGTGAAATCCTGCTCCAGGTAGACAAAGACAACAAACACGCCATTGATTTGTACCAGGAATTAGGCTACCAAACCCTGGGCACCATGACCACCTGGATGGCCTCTGCCGGACACACCCATGCCATCCAAAGCCATGCAAACATTCCCATCCGTGAAATGCGCGGCAATGAAGGGCAAGCTGTTTATGAACTGGATGTTTTGGCACTGCCGCCCAATCTAAACTGGCCGGAACCCATTGCCAAAGACACCTACCAGTTCAGCATGTGGCGGCGTCTATCCAACTTCATGAACGCCCGCCATCATGAAACCTGGATCACAAGCGACGGCCGTCATCTCACCGGCAGCGTCACCCTGTGGAGTGAATGGGGACGCGCACACCAACTGACATTACGGATACATCCAAACTGGCAAGGGGAACTGGAACGGCCGTTACTAGCCAAAATAATACGCCAACTGCCCTACATCCCCCGCCGCAACGTCCGCATCGACCACCCGCACAACGACGAACTAACATCCACCTTACTCACCGAAGCAAATTTCAAACCCAGGCGCATTCTAACCCATATGCGTGCAGATTTAACAAAAACATAAACAAACACCCGCAAAAAGCGCACCCATTTCTCCGCGCCGTTGCGGTAAACCATTCTTAAAGGAGTAAATCATGGCCAGCACAGAAGAACGTATGCAAATCCTAAAAATGATAGAAGAAGGCAAAATAACGGCCACAGAAGGTGCTGATCTGCTCCGCGCCCTAGACCAGGACAGCCAAAACCCCAAAAATGAACCCCTCAAAGGAACCAGTTCACCTCGTTGGTTCCGCGTGCGCGTCACAGACATGGGCAGCGGCCGCAACAAAGTCAACGTCAACATTCCCATGGGTCTCGTCAACGTCGGCATCAAAATGGGCGCACGCTTTGCTCCAGAAATGGAAGGCATGGAATACCAACAGATCATGGACGCCATTAAAAGCGGCCAACAAGGCAAAATCATGGATGTCACCGACGATGAAAGCGGCGAACGTGTCGAAATCTTCGTCGAATAAAGCAAACAGGCGCAATTCCCCCAATAACAGGACGGGGCTTAGGTGATCATAAAAACACTTAAGCCCCGTTTCTATTTTAAAA
>JACSSI010000712.1 GCA_014879345.1 Anaerolineae bacterium
GAGAGAGTTCGATGGTGTGATTATTGAGACAACGCCAGCCATATTCAGCGATAACGGCCGTTCCGTCATGTAAAGCCAGCCCGGCCCAACGTGTTGCGGTATCAATTGCTAAAATCATGATTTAAATCTTTGCCTTCTGCTTTTTCATCATACGCCAAAAGCATTGCGCTTAAAATCGTCCAATAACTGCTCAGAACGAGGCCCAGTCGCCTTAAACTGCATCGTGCGTCGGGTTTCATTGAGGTACTTAATATAAATAGCCAACCGGTCGGGAGATAACCACCCCTCGATCTTCTCAGGCCATTCGATGACAACGGCTCCTGGCCCATCAAAAATATCTTCCAGCCCAACCGTTTCCACATCCATATCCGTTTCCAGCCGATAGCAGTCGAGGTGATATAGCACTGCACCATCCTTCAGTCGCGGATACTCATTCATAATGGTAAAAGTAGGGCTGGTAACGCGCAGGGCTGTGCCCCAACCGCGACCAATACCGCGAGACAAAGCCGTTTTGCCCGCACCAAGATCGCCAAAAAGGCATACCATATCACCAGGTTGCAACAATTCTCCCAGACGAATGCCAAGCCGCACCGTCTGGTCACTGCTGCTGCTAATAAATTCTACTGTATGAGGATCTAATATTGGCATAATTTAGCATAAATACTTTGTAATATGAGTTTTCCAATCTTTTCTGAGACCAGCGGCGGCTGAACTTGTCGAAGCCAAGGCGGCTCGCTAGTCCAGACAGCCGTCGCCTGAGCCTGTCGAAGGCAACGGCTTGTTGGTTAAATTACTTTTGTGACAAGGCAATAAAATAACGAGAAGCTTGTGAATAATAGAGCAAACAACATGACCAAACTGCTTCTCTGAACATAGAACTAAATTTTGATCGTTAATAATTATACCTTCCTCTGTCGATCATGGTATTATTATTCCGCTGTAATCGGAATTTGGAGAAAGAAGCTATGCGAGTGCTCATCATATCAGACATTCATGCCAATCTCGCCGCCTTTGAAGCTGTTTTAGCAGATGCCAAAGGGGAATGGGATACAATCTGGTGCCTGGGGGATCTTGTCGGGTACGGGCCGGATCCAAACGAATGTGTGGCTCTTTTACGGGAGCATGATCATATTAGCTTATCTGGCAATCATGATTGGGCGGTTCTGGGCAAATTAGACACCGATAATTTTAATCGGGAAGCGCAAATTGCTATTCGCTGGACGCGGCAAGCCATTAGCCGAGAGACCCATGATTATTTGGAAAAATTGCCTCCCCAGTTAGAACAAGCTCCCTTTTCCTTAGTCCATGCCAGCCCGCGTCATCCAGTTTGGGAATACATTTTAGATGCGTACACGGCCGCTATCAATTTTGATTATTTTGAAACACCATATTGTCTGGTGGGGCATACGCATGTGCCAGTTATTTACTCTGAGTTGGAGTCACAAAGCGTACAAATTTTACCGCCTGAGTATGATACGGCTTTTCAGTTAGAGAGGGCACGGTTGATTATCAACCCGGGCAGCGTTGGTCAGCCGCGAGATTCAGACCCACGAGCGGCTTATGCCTTTTTGGACACAGAAAAGCTTACCTTTGAATATAAACGTGTTGAATATCCTGTTAAAGTAACACAGGATAGAATGCGCCAGTATGGCATCCCTACACGGCTTATTCGCCGCCTGGAATATGGGTGGTAAACAGTATGCGTAAATTAAGTGCGCCGTGATGACTTTTGTCATCATGCGCATTGAAGTGGTTACAATAAACCAAAAGCACGAAGTCATTGGAACCAAACCCTCGCCTTTATCGTCTTTGAGTTACATTTATAACAGCACGGAGGCTCAAGATGACATTTAAACAAGCAATCCCCCTGATTTTTGCAATTTTATTATTAGTGGCCTGTGGCGGTATGGCTGCGGAAGAATCTATGTATGCACCGGAAGCTGCTATGGAGTTTGCAGCAGCGGAGACGGCAGCTGATTCTGCGGATGGCGTGGCCTATTCCGAAACAGTTCTCAATAGTGGTGAGGCACTCAATACGCAAACGGAGCTGCCACAACAGCGGCTCATCATCCGCACGGCCGATATGGCTATTGTGGTGGCGGATACAGAAGCTGCCATGAAAACCATCGCGCAAATGGTGGAAGAAAATGGGGGTTGGGTCGTGAGCAGCAGTGTCTACCAATACAGTGATACAGCGATGACGGGTGATATTACAGTGCGCGTACCGGCTGAAGGGTTTACCAGCGCTACGGAAGCGGTTCGGGGTATCGCCCTGGAAGTGCAGCATGAATCTACGTCTGGTCAGGATGTGACGGAGGAGTTTGTGGATTTGTCGTCACGGCTGGAAAATTTGGAAAGTACGGCCGCGCGCGTACGCTCTTTCCTGGATGAGACGAAGACGGTGGAAGAGGCGTTGGCGGTGAATCAGGAGTTGAGCCGTTTGGAAGGGGAGATTGAGGTTATCAAAGGGCGCATGAAGTATTTGAGTCAATCGGCGGCGTTTTCTACGATTGCGGTGCATTTGACACCGGATGAAGCGTCCCGACCAGTGGAAGTAGCGGGTTGGCGGCCTGACGGTGTGGCGAAGGATGCCTTGGAATCGTTGATTGGTTTCTTGCAGTTCCTGGTTGAAGCTACCATTTGGATTGTGATCTTCTTGCTGCCAGTTGTCATTATTTTGGGGATTCCGATTTGGCTGGTGGTGCGCTTTGTGCGCAGACGACGGCGGAATAGGAAAGATGAACAGTTAGCCGTGAACAGTGAACAGTCTGCGATGGACAAGACTGAGGAGACTAAAGAATAACGACTGCAAACTGTTAATTACCCTGTATTGCCTGACGAACGGCCGTTGTGTAATCCAAAAAAACGGCCGTTCGTTGTATTTTAAAGTCACGTGGGCGGGGGATGTTGATGGGGATGGTGTGGGTGATAGTCGCCGGTTGGCCTTCTTGCTGCCCCATCACCAGCACCTCGTCGGCCAGGAAGACTGCTTCGGTGATGCTGTGGGTGACCATGAAGACGGTTACCGGGTGTGCTTGCCAGATGCGCAGCAGTTCCTGCCCCATGCGCTCTCGGGTGAGGGCATCCAGCGC
>JACSSI010000713.1 GCA_014879345.1 Anaerolineae bacterium
GAGGTACACGCCATCCGCGCCGAAGCTGAAGAGTTGGTTTTTGTAGCATTCTTGCACGGTGTTCCAGGAACACCTTGGCATAGGTAGATGTTACTTCGTGTATCTGGCCCAGTTGGGTGACTTACTGAACGTCGGCCTAATCTTAAAGAATATATAGAAATGGAGAAACGCTTATGGCACAAACACCACACACCGATCAACAACACCGGGAAATTTTGCAGCGTATTGCCCATAAAGCGATGCTGGACAGAGGCTTGCTCCCTGACTTTTCGGACGCAGTGCTTGCCGAATTGGACAAGATTCAAGCCCTCGCCAGACTAAACAGCGAGTCAGTCGGAGCAGCCTCTGGCATACGTGACCTGACGGATATCCTGTGGGCTTCCATTGACAATGATGATTCCCGCGATCTGGATCAGCTTACGTTTGCCAAATCTCTGCCCGAAAACAAAGTCAGGATTCTCGTAGCCATTGCTGACGTGGACGTACTGGTTAAAGATGGCTCCGCCATTGACCAACATGCACGACACAATACGACCTCGGTCTATACGGCCGCTCAAATCTTCTCGATGCTGCCAGAAAAGCTATCCACCGATTTCACTTCCCTGAACTTCAATGAGGAGCGCATGGCTGTTGTCGTGGAGATGGTGATCGGTGCAGACGGCTCTTTGCAAAACTCAGATATTTATCGAGCACGGGTGCAAAATCATGCCCGGCTCGCGTACAACAGTGTCGCTGCCTGGCTGGATGGGAATGATGCAGCGTCTGAAGAGATAACGGCCGTTCCTGGCCTGTCTGAAAATCTGCGCCTGCAAGACAACGTCGCCCAAAGCCTGAAGACCTTGCGGCACGTCCACGGGGCACTCAGCCTGGAAACTATTGAAGCCAGACCCGTCTTTGACGGCGATCAAATCCGTGATCTTGAAGTAGAAAAAAAGAATCGCGCCAAAGAAATCGTAGAGGAATTTATGATCGCCACCAACGGCGTAACGGCTCGCTTTCTCGCGGCCAATAAATTCCCTTCCATCCGCCGGGTAGTACGCGCCCCCAAACGCTGGGACCGGATTGTGACACTTGCCCAAGAACACGGCGCCACGCTGCCAGCTAATCCCGATTCGGTGGCGCTTGACGCCTTTCTTGTCCAGGCAAAAGCCGACGATCCGCAGCGCTTTCCCGATCTCTCCCTGGCGGTGATCAAACTCCTGGGCGCAGGTGAATATATGGCCGAACAGCCTGATGACAAAGCGCCAGGCCATTTTGGCCTGGCGGTCAAAGACTATGCCCATTCCACCGCCCCCAATCGCCGCTACACCGATCTAATTACGCAGCGTTTGCTGAAGGCCGCTGTTGCCGACCAGGCCGTGCCCTACAGTTATGCCGAACTGGGTGAACTGGCAGAGCATCTGACCAAGGCAGAGGATGCCGCCAACAAAGTGGAACGACTGGTCAGCAAATCCGCAGCTGCGCTTGTCATTGAATCCAGAATTGGTGAACAGTTCGAGGCGTTTGTTACCGGCGCTTCCGCGAAAGGGACGTGGGTGCGGCTGCTTACTATACCCATTGAGGGCAAACTCATGCAGGGGTTTGAGGGGCTGGATGTGGGTGATCGGATTCGGGTGCAGTTAACGGCCGTTAACGTCCAGCGCGGCTTTATTGATTTTAAAAAGGTCGGCTCATCAAAGCATTAATACGGAAAAGCTCAAATAGAAACATAAAGGAGCAACAGATGGAAAACTTAACTTTAAATCAAATCAAAGGGCTGGCACAACAAACAGCAAATCCCAGCCTATCGATTTTTTTGCCGACACATCGTACCGGTCAGGACATCCAGCAAGATCCCATTCGTTTTAAAAACCTGCTGCGTGATGCCGAACAGCAACTACTGAACAGCGGCATGGGACCGCGAGAAGTGAGTGTATTACTGCAACCAGGGCAGGCATTACTCAATGACAGCGCCTTCTGGCAGCATCAGTATGATGGCTTGGCTGTATTCATAGCCGCAGATGACTTCCATTATTATCGCCTGCCATTTTTCGTCGAGGAACTGCTCATTATTGCCCCATCCTATTACGTAAAACCCGTTTTACCGCTGTTCACCAATAATGGACATTATTACATCCTGGCCCTAAGCCAGAATGAGGTGCGACTGTTTGAAGGAACGCGTCACAGTGTGGGTCAGATCGATTTACCGGTTGAGATGCCAGAAAATCTAAATGAAGCACTCAAGCTCGATGAGCCGGAAAAACAGTTGCAGATGCACACCGGATCATCGCCAGGGGGAGCAGGCACGGGCATGTTCCACGGGCAGGGTTCCGGCGCTGAGCAACAAGAGGCCGGGATTGAGCGCTATCTCAACCTGGTGGACAGTGGGCTTAAGGAAATCTTTCATGAGCAACAAGCCCCGCTTGTTTTAGCTGGTGTGGATTACCTGCTGCCGATTTATCATAAAGTCAGCGACTATGCCCATATCATGCCAGATGGTATAACAGGTAGTCCTGAGCATTTGCAACCTGAATTATTAAAGGAACAGGCCTGGTCTATTGTCGAACCCTATTTCCGTCAAGAGACAGAAAAGCTTGTGGCAACCTATCAACAGTTTGCCGATACAGATACAGCATCGGATAACGTCGAAGAGATTGTCGCGGCGGCATTTAACGGCCGTGTGGACAGACTCGTCTTGTCCGTCGATACGCAAGTGTGGGGTACCTTCAATCGGGATACGGGGAAAGTTGTTTATGACCAGGAAGGGCAGAGCCAGGAAGATCATTTCCCGCTCTTGGATTTTGCCGCAATGCAGACCTTGCAAAACGGTGGCGCCGTTTACGCGCTTTCTCAAGATGAAATGCCAACGAAATCGGCTATTGCTGCTGTTTTTCGCTATTAAATTTAGCAATCCACTAATTATTCCTTTAACAAGACCATGACAACCTTACCGCCGGAACAACGCTATAACTGGACATTTTGGCGGGTTGCTTGGGCCACGCTCGTCCTGGCTTCTATCGGCCTGTGTTTCTGGCTGCTTTATCGCTTTCATCAGGTCATTTTTATCTTGTTTATAGCTATCGTCATCGGTACGATACTCAGGCCGGTT
>JACSSI010000714.1 GCA_014879345.1 Anaerolineae bacterium
GAAAAGATAAAAATCATCTTTTTGGCTGCCACCCCATAAGTTAGGTGCTGGCATACAGAGATGTTTATTTTCACCGTGGAACACATACGAACCGGTATATCCGTTTACTTTCAGGAATCGAATTTCAGACCATTGTAACTGATAATTGCCCCAAAACTTTTTAATGGTGATAGCTTTTGAGTCAGCTTCGACTGTACCAAAACTTTGCGTTATCCAGTAAAGAGATAAAGATGCCATCGTAAAACAGAATGTAGCCGCGATTGGCACGTTGTTTGTTAGTGCTATTACAAAAATAAAAGCCATAAACAAAAACATGAGTGCATAGAAAATACGGTAACGAAATGGAACAGATACTTGCAAAGGAGATGATATGGTGCTGAGATGTGTTTTATAAGAATCTAGTTTTTTGTAAGCATCCGGTTCGAGGATTTCGGGTGGGGCGTAGGTTTCTATTGCTTGCCAAACGGCCGTTTTGTCAAAGCTATCTATGTTTATGCCAGTTTGTGCGTCTTGTGTGATCAAAACTAGCCAGGGATGATCATATTCATTCTCAGGCTCCCTAATTTGAGCAACAATTAACTCTAGCCACGTGTAATTAAAAGCCTTCCTGCCATTATGCCCACTTATGGATGATTCGTTTATCTGAATGTATGCCTTGTATTGATGCCAGATTGTGAAAATCCCAACTATAGCCGAAGCTGCTAATAACAATCCAATCAAAGCAAGGCACACCGTAGGCAATGATTGTGATAACAAAAAAATACCACCGATGGCTAAAATAACGAGAAAAATTGAAATGATTACGCCACTTATGCGGAAGTTGGGGCGGAAAAATGAGGTTTTAAGGGGAAAGGTATTGCTATCCATTGCGTGAAACCCGTACATTTTTGCTAAAACGCCAGGCTGCTTTCCAGTTGGTTTTGAACTCTAGTTGCTTATCTTCAATTTGTTCTGCTACAAACAAATAGAAATCGTTTTTTCGTTTACCGCCCCATAAACCCGGCGCAGCAAAACTAAGCTGTTTACCATCGCCATGAAATACAATCCGACCACTTTGCGAACTCATTTCGATGTATTTGATTTCCGACCAGTTGATTTGATAAGCGCCCCAAAGTCTTTTGACAATAAGCTTTTCCGTGTCTGCGATAAATGAGCCAGAAGCAGCAAGAATGCCATAGAGGTTAAAAAGAACGAAGAATATAAATATATACGATGCAGTTGGTTCAGAAGCATATGACATATAAGCACAAAATGAAAAGAATAGGAATCCAACTATGAAGACCATTCGCATACCGATTGGTAAGGTGACCGAGACAGGAAGCGAGATGGAACTTAGTTTTTTGTCAATTTCTTGTTCATAAAATTTGAACGAATCTAGTTTTTGGTAAGCATCAGGTTCAAGGATTTCGGGTGGGGCGTAGGTTTCAATGGCTTGCCAAACGGCCGTTTTGTCAAAGCCTGTTAAATTGAATTCTCTAGCTCTATCTTGGGTCGCAATTACCAGGTAAGTCGTTTTCCCTTTGTTTTCCGTATCTTCAAATTCAGTTATAAAAACAATTTCAGTCCAAAAATAGCTGAATGGGTTCCAACCTGTATGTCCATTAAGCTCTGATTTCGAAAATTCGAGATTTGTATGTAGACGTTGCCAAAGTGTTAACAGCCCCCATATACAACTTGCCAAAAGTATGATTGGTGCTAGGACCAAAAACCATCTAGGAAAATGATCTGAAAAGAACCAAACCGCATACCCCATGATGTACATGAATATTGCCAGGGGTATGAAAGTAAGTAACTGGTAATTCCAATACTTTTTCGTAGGGCGAAAAACTTGTGATTCTGGGGTCATTTTTGGAGCGCAGCAGCAATTTCGTTGATGTCGGCAAAGATAAAATCTGGCTCGATATTGTAGATTTTGACATCTTCTGGTTTGGAGACGCCAGAGAGAACCAGGATGCTGTTGAGACCGGCATTGTTCGCGCCCAGGATGTCGGTGGTGAGGCGGTCGCCGACCATAGCGGTGTTTTCTGGTGTGCCGCCCAGTCGTTTCATGGCTTGCTGGAACATGATGGGGCCAGGTTTGCCGATGATGGTGGGTTTGACGCCAGTTCCTGTCTGGACGAAGGCGAGCAAAGCGCCTGCGCCGGGCAGAGGTCCCATTTCGCTGGGGAAAGAGGGGTCGGGGTTGGTGCCAATGAAGCGAGCGCCCTGGTTGATGAGGTGAGCGCCCATCGCCATGAGCTGATAGGTGGCATCGGGATTGAAGCCAACCACAACAGCGTCGGCTTGAGCACCGTTATACGCTTCTGCTTCGCTGACGAGGGTGAATCCCTGCGCGGTCATGGCATCACGCATCCCCTGTGCGCCGACGGCGTAAATGCGGGCACCATCGGGATATTCTTCGCGTAGATAGCTGGCTGTGGCTTCTGATGAGGTGACGATTTGCGCGGGTGGCACGTTGACGCCGAAGTTGGCTAGTTTTTCGGTGTACATAACGGCCGTTTTCGTTGCATTATTGGTCGCCAGGGCAAAGTTGATGTCGAGGCGGCGCAGGGTGTCAAAGAAATCGACGAGACCAGGCAGGGGCGTGTTGCCGCGCCAGAGTACGCCGTCCATGTCGAGTATGAGGTTTTTGATGTGAGTTAGCATATTGTCCTGTTTCGATTTACGATTGTTGAATTACGATTGACGATTGTGGCAGACGCGAGGAATCGTCAATCCAAAATCGTAAATCGCAAATTGTATTATAGGGTTTAGCGCATGAGTTGGCGAGGTAAGGTTGGTTTGATAGGGGTGGTGGGGTTAACGGCCGTTTTTCGGTTCCATGCCCTATTCGCCAACAGCTTTCACGGGGATGAGGCGCTGTTTGCCACCTGGGCGCGTCTGATTGCGGTGTGGCGCGACCCGCTTTTGCTGACGCAGGCTGTCGATAAGCCGCCGCTGCTGTTTTATTTGCAAGCACTTTTTTATCCGCTGCAAGGGGCGGTGGCATGGGCGGCGCGACTGCCCAATTTTATCGCGTCGATTGTGCTGGTGCCGCTGCTGGCGGTGTTGGTGTGGCGCTGGTATGAGGATGAGGGAACGGCCGTT
>JACSSI010000715.1 GCA_014879345.1 Anaerolineae bacterium
CCACCACTGCCGCCCACTCGTCCGCCAGCGAAAAGTCAGGGCGAACGCGCCGGGCGTGTTGGGCAAACAGAATCGTGGCGGGGGAGGGCAGAACGGCCGTTTGTGCGGCGTCTGGCAATGTCAACCCAGCCAGGGGCAAGTGGCTGGCGCGAAGGCGTGGTTTTTCACGAGAGGTCAAGATAATTTTAACGGCGGGCGCTGCTTGCAAAAGGGTTTGGATGAAGGCTTCAACGGCCGTTAACAGATGTTCGGCATTGTCCAACACCAGCAGCAATTCCCGCGATTTTAGCTGCTGGCACAGATAGGCGCGGGGTGAGACAGCGGCTGGGAACGGGATGTTCAGCGCTTCGGCCACTGCGGTATCCAGCAGCGCCTCGCTCTCCAATCCAGCCAGCGACACCACATACACGCCATCCAAAAAGTGACGGCTGTGGCGGGCGGCGATTGCCAGCGCCAGACTGGTTTTGCCCAGGCCGCCCATGCCGCTGATGACGAGCAAACGGCAGGCGGGGTCGGCCAATTGGGTGGCGGCCAGCGCCAATTCTGGTTCGCGCCCCACCAGTTCCGGCAAGGTTGTGGGCAAATTGCTTTGCGGCGGCCGCTGACGCAGGGTGAGGATGTGGGCATAAAGCGCCTCGGTTTCAGGCATGGGTGGCACGTCGAGTTCGGCGGTTAGCATGGCGCAGCATTGCTGATATTGTTTGATGGCGCCGTTGTAGTCGCCGCTGCGAGCCAAGATGCGCATCAGGTCGCGGTGGGTGCTTTCACGCCATGGCTCAATTTCCAGCAAACGGCGGGCGGCGGTGATGGCAAGGTCTACCCGGCCGTTTACCAGCCACATATCCATCAATTTTTCCAGCGCTTTCAGCATATCCAGGCGCAGGCGTTCCCGCTCTTGCAGGAGCCACATTTCAAATTCGGGGGCATCGGCGATGGTCAGTCCGGCTAAAAAGTCACCACGATAGAGGGAAACGGCCGTTTGCAAACTGTCGCTGTCCCCCTGGCTAATGAGGGTGCGGAATTGCTGTACATCAAGGGTAAACGGCCGTTCCGGGGCAAACCAGATGGTGCGGCGGGTGGATTGCAGGGCATTGTCGAGGCGTTTGTTGAGGTTGTAAACGGCCGTGCGTAAGCTGGTTTGGGCGTTTTCTGGCGGTGATTCACCCCATAGCAGCGCTTCAAGTTGGGGGCGGGAAAACGTGTCGCCAGTCAAGGCCAGGTAGGCCAACAAGGCTACCAGTTTGTCTGAGGCTAACTCTGAAATTGGCTCGCCGCCCAACGCTATTCGTACTTGTCCTAAGAATTCCAGGTGCAACATTGTCATTTACGATTACCTTTTTCACGATACGTTGACGGAAGCTAATTACACTGTGCTTCATGCTTGCTACTCCGAACGGAAGCAAGCGTATAGCATACAAAGGTGGTCAAAAATTGCAACCGAAACCGTCAGGAACGGCCGTTTTCATTATGCGTTGTTGGCAAGAAGCCCACACCACGCCACAGGCAGCCTCGCTCTGGCGATACCGGCTGGAAGACCCCCGCACCGGACAGCATTGGAGTTTTGCTTCTTTGGCCGCCTTGCACACCTTTTTAGAAACCTATTTACAAACCAATCAGGTAGCTTCTCAATAGTTAGAGGAGACCTGACAGGTTTACAAGACACTTTGTTAACTGGTCATCTTTGCATAGCATATGAGCTTTCCAGACCAGAGTGTTCATAAACCTGTCAGGTCTTGGCCGCGATTTATTGAGATGTTACCCAATCAGGAGAATGATTCATGAAACGTATGTCGATTATTTTATTTGTAGTAACTGCTTTTGTTCTTGCCGCGTGTGGTATGAACCCGGCCGAAAAGCTGCAAGAAGCGGCCTCTGAAAAAGTGGCAGAAACATTGGTGGAACAGGCCACTGGCCTGGAAAATCTGGATGTCAATACTGAAGATGGCTCTGTCACCTACAGTGTGGACGATGGCGAGGGCGGCACGATGGAAGTGGCTGTTGCCCAAGATACCGATATGAGCAATATAGATGGGATGGGCTTTACCATTCCTCTGCCCGCTGGCCTCGTCAATGGCGCTAAACAAGTGACAGATAAAAATGGGGAGCCGATGATGATCGGCCTTACGGCAGAACTGGATGGCCTGACGATTGCCCAACTGGTTGATGACCTGCACGGCACGTTAACTGCACAAGGTTTTGTCTATAACGGCGCGGCTGGGGAAACGGCGCCAGATACGTCTGTGGCTAATTTCATGCCTTTTATCGCCTATACTCATCCTGACGGTTATCAATTTTCAATCATTGGGGATGACTCCGGCTTGATACTCAGCCTGATCAAGGTGGATGATGGCAGCGGGCAGAATGATACGGGGCAAAATGGGGAAACGGCCGTTACCCTGCCCACCACGCTCGACGGTTCCATGAACGTAGACAAAACCAGCTTTGGCACACAGGAAGCCGTCGTCATTACCCTGGTTCTCAATGAGCCACAAGCCGAGGACGCCTGGGTGGGTATTGTGCCATCAGACACGCCGCATGGCCTGGAAGCTGATGGCGACGCGGCCGATCTGACGTATGAGTATGTCAGCAATGCGGTGGATGGCAAGATTACATTGTACGCCCCCTCTGAACCCGGGAGTTATGACGTGCGTATGTACAGTACAGATTCTGCTTCGGCCAATGGCGTGGAATTGGCTTCAGTGACGATTGTAGTTAAATAGCGAGCGTTCATCAGCGCTTTTAGGGGGCGCTGATGCATAGAACACTGCCGTTTTCATCACTGTTCTACAGCATCAGTGTCCCTTAAAAAGCGAAGGCAAAGATGCGGACTATAAAACGACTTGACTAAAAATCTGCGTCATCTGCGAAATCTGCGGATAAATTGACCTTTTTTGCAACAATCAATCATGATTGCTGAGTTAATCTCTTAATCTGCAAAATTCATCGGCTCCACAGTTGTCAACAACCATAATTTAGGGAATAGTTAGCACCATCTTAAATGAGGCAAAGGCTGTTTTGGCGTGGCACGTAGCTGCCGCTCCTGCCCACGAATGGTTAAATGCGCATTTTACACGTTGACAGTTTAG
>JACSSI010000022.1 GCA_014879345.1 Anaerolineae bacterium
GATTGTAACTCTCCTTGTTGGGGATGCAATGATTGAACGCCTAACAAGCGCAAATCATAAACTTCTCATCAGACGGTCAACAAATGTCTTGACAGTCAAAACTCATGCGCTACACTTTCGTAAGAATATTATAGATGATAGCATCTAAAAAACAGCTATAAATTTAACTTTTACGCAAGGAGCAATAAAATGGCAAAACCATTAGCAGTAACAGACGATACCTTTCAAGCTGAGGTGTTGGGTTCTGATCAACCTGTGTTAGTAGATTTCTGGGCTGACTGGTGCGGACCTTGCCGGATGATCGCACCGTCCGTCGAACAGATTGCCGAAGAGTATAGCGGTTCAATCAAAGTCACCAAAGTCGATGTGGATGATAATCCAGCAATTCCTGGTCGTTACGGCATTGTCGGCATTCCCACGTTGATGGTCTTCAAAAACGGCGAAGTGGTAGAACGCATCACAGGCGCTCTGCCGAAAGATGCCATCCTGGCAAAAATTCTGCCCCACGTTCAGGCAAATTAAGCACAGACGTTTTTTGGAATGATGAAGCCGCCAGTTTTTAGCACGATGCTAGAGGCTGGCGGTTTTTGTTTTAAAGGTGCAAGGCGGCAAGGTGGCAGGGTAACGAGGTAACATGCCCCTCTACCACCTTGCAACTTTGCCCCTTTTGCAACCTTTTACTGGAGGTAACTATGTTAGAAGTCGCTATTATGGTTGAAGGGCAAAATGGCTTGAATTGGGAACGATGGCAGCGGCTGGCAACGGCCGTTGATACCCTCGGCTTCGCCGGACTGTATCGCTCAGACCATTACACAAATCCAGACAAACCAGATTTAGATTCGTTGGAACTATGGGTTTCACTGACCTGGCTGGCGAGTCATACCAGAAATATTGAGTTTGGCCCCCTGGTTTCCCCTGTTTCCTTCCGCCATCCGACCATGACGGCACGGATGGCAAGTGCGGTGGATGATTTGTCAAACGGCCGTTTAATCCTCGGTTTGGGCGCAGGCTGGCAAGCACGGGAACACAGCAACTACGGTTGGGATTTGCTCGATACACAACCCCGCTTCGCTCGCTTCACGGAAGGACTAGAAGTCGTCACTAAACTGCTCAATAGTGATGAACCAGTTGATTTCAGCGGTGATTATTACCGGATACAAGATGCCATTCTCCTGCCCCGTCCTCAAAGAGCAGGCGGACCGCCCATTCTTATTGGCGGCAATGGCCCCAAGCTGACGCTGCCCTTGGTAGCAAAATTCGCATCTGAGTGGAATGCGGTTTATGTTTCACCTGAGGAATTCAAGAAAAAGAGTGCGCTGTTAGATGAGATGCTGGTGGAAAACGGCCGTTCTCCTTCAGAAGTTCGCCGCTCTTTAATGACTCGGGTAGAAATAGGTGACGAGGCCACACTGGCTGAGAAATTCAGCCAACATTCCGTAGCCGAGTTACGCCAGCGCGGCCTGGTGTTGGGTACACCTTCTCAAATTGTCGATAGCCTCAAGATTTGGGAAGAAGCTGGTCTGCAACGCATCATGCTGCAATGGCTGGATTTAGATAACATCGACGGGCTGGAAACGCTGGCAAAAGAAGTGCTGCCAAACTTATAAAAAGGTGGTTTGCAAACCACCCTCCAAGAGACAAAAAAAGTGGGCGTAGAGGATAATTCCTACGCCCACTTGTGGCTCCCGGTTGGCTCCACCCGAGAAAATTTTTAAGCCGTCGTATTAATTCAATGTAGTGGAGTGCATCCTTCTGCTAAACTTTAGCAACTGGGGCTTCCCTGAGGTTGCCTGCCAAGACTGCTTTCCAAAACATCATTAGTTTGACCCACATCGCATCGCCATTAACAACGGCGGCTTGAACACATATTACAAGAAACGGCCGTGCTTGCGATAGTGACAAACGTCATATTCAGAACATGACATCAGATACTAGACCAACTCATATAACTCCACCAACACCCCGCCCGTTCCCTTAGGGTGCACAAAGGCATACTTCTTACCACTGCTGCCCACTTTAGCCGTTTCCGTAATCAGCGGCACATTGGCGGCTCGCAATCGAGCCAACGTAGCCTCAATATCATCCACCTCAAAACAAAGATGGTGCATCCCCGCCCCCTTCTTTGCCAGATATTTGGCAACGCCACTTTCCAGATCAGTTGGTTGAAGCAGCTCAATTTCACTATCACCCACCGGTAAAAAAGCAATGTCCACAGCCTCTTCCGGCACACTTTCAACCCGTTCCAGTTCCAGACCCAATGCATCAACCCAAAAGCGCCTGGCTTCTTCCAAATCAGGCACCAACACCGCAATATGATCAACTTTTTTAATCATCTCGACCTCCTTAAAACGCTAAACTCCGTCAAAATTTGGCGTTATAAATCAAAACTTGGTTTGTATTCACCCCACACATCCCGCAACGTATGGCAAATTTCACCCAACGTCATATCGTTTTCTACACAGGTGACAAAGAGAGGCATCAAATTCTCATCTTGGGTGGCAGCCGCAGCCAATTGCCCACGCAATTCCACAATCTTGTCATTGTCCCGACGGGCACGCAGCGCCGCCAATCGTGCTCGCTGAGAAGCTTCAATGGCTGGATCAAGCTTCATCATCGCCATTGTTAAGCCTTCATCTTCTTTCACAAAACGATTCATACCAACGACGATCTCTTTCTTGGTTTCCAAATCGCGCTGGAAGCGGTAAGCCGCCTCTTGAATCTCACGCTGCACATACCCACTCTCGATGGCTGTCAACACGCCACCCATCTGGTCGATGGTATGGATGTAGGCAAAAGCGTGTTTCTCCAATTCATCAGTAAGCTGCTCAATGTAATATGAGCCAGCAAATGGGTCGATGGTATCAGCTACGCCACTTTCGTAGGCGATGATTTGCTGGGTGCGCAGGGCAATTTGCGCCGATTCCTCGGTGGGCAGGGCCAAGGCTTCGTCACGGCCGTTTGTGTGTAAACTTTGCGTGCCGCCTAAAACAGCAGACAGGGCTTGCAGCGCCACCCGCACCACATTGTTTTCTGGCTGCTGGGCAGTAAGCGTAGACCCGGCCGTTTGCGTATGGAAGCGTAACCGCCAGCTTTTGGGGTCTTTCGCGCCGAAACGGTCACGCATAATGCGTGCCCACATCCGCCGTGCAGCGCGGAATTTAGCAATTTCTTCCAGGAAATTATTGTGGGCATTGAAGAAAAAGGAGATTTGGTCGGCAAAACTGTCCACGTCAAGCCCGGCATCAATGGCTGCCTGCACATAAGCGATACCATCGGCCAAAGTGAACGCGATTTCTTGGGCGGCCGTGCTGCCTGCCTCGCGGATATGGTAGCCGGACACCGAAATGGTATTCCAACTCGGCACTTCACGGCTGCAATAGTCGAAAATATCGGTGATGAGGCGCATAGAGGGACGCGGGGGGAAGATATAAGTGCCACGCGCAATATATTCTTTGAGAATATCATTTTGAATGGTACCGCGCAGTTTACTAGCGGCCACACCCTGCTGTTTGCCTACCGCTATGACCATTGCCAACAAAACGGCCGCTGGCGCATTGATAGTCATGCTAATAGACACCTTATCTAACGGAATGCCATCAAGCAGCAGCGCCATATCTTCTAAACTCGGGATGCTGACACCCACTTTACCCACTTCACCCAGTGCCATCGGATCATCAGAATCGTAGCCAATTTGGGTAGGCAGATCGAAGGCAACAGAAAGACCGGTTTGCCCCTGACTAAGCAGGAATTTGTAGCGCTCGTTTGATTCAGCGGCCGTGCCGAAGCCGGCGTATTGGCGCATCGTCCAATACCGGCCACGATACATGGTTGGCTGCACCCCTCGCGTGTAGGGATATTCACCGGGGAAACCTAATTTTTCTGTGTAATCTGGATCATCCTGGGTAGGCACATAGAGCCGGTCTATAGGAATGCCAGATGTGGTTTCAAAGTTTTTTTTGCGCTCTGGAAATCGGTCAAGCAGTGGTTCAACTGCTTCTGCTTCCCATTGTCGTTTCTTGTCGTTAAGGGTTGTCATTTCCACTCCTTCTATTGTTTTTGACAGGAGAAAGCGGCGCAAAGACAAGGTTAGTCATTAACCTGTTGACTCCGTGCCGCCTCAAATGTATCAATTTTTATTTTGCCATCCATACCCGGATGGTAAGTTAAATTCTTGTAGAATCTCTATCAGATTTGGATAGTACAAAAGCTGTCATTATTTGTCCTTAGTTTACTTGAATTATTTGTTTTGGGTAAATGATGCTGGATTTCTGGGAAAACAGGAAAAGTATATTGACATAAGTAAAAGATGTTTGTGAACAAGCCAATGGCTCCCCGCAAAACAGTCGGAAATAACTGTTTGAAAGCAGGCTTTCCCAGGCTCAAAACCTGCCCTTTTTGGTGCAAAAAAGATAAGCAAAAATCATGGTTTGTGTTATCATTAAAAGCTATATTTAGCCAGACCATAAGGGCTTAGTTTCGAGTAATTCAATGTTGTAAAATCTACATACTCAGTGGTTCTTGAAACAAAACACCTAGATAGTTACAAAAAAACATGTTTACTCTTTGTCACGCTCAAGCCAATCGTAAAGTATTCCAAAAACATCATTCGGGGCAATTTTCTTATTGGTGTCAAAGGTAAAATGAGTACCTTGGCTAATTACATCACACCTTGAAGCGTGACAAATTTTACAAAAATCCAATTATACAAGTGACAGTCTTAAAAGTGACTGTCATCTCAAAAAACAAGGAGACGAACAAATGACGGACGAAACAAATTTGGAATTAGCCGGAGATTTGGCAGAAATAGAAGGCGTGTTGGATGTAGCTATGGGTTTGGATGACATTGAGTCCGCAAGCGCACTGGAAACAGTGAGCAAAGAAGCCTTGGTTGCCGGTGCTGTTGACATAACTTCAGGCATTGATGACCTTGCTGTTTCCGATCGTATGGCTGTGTTGAGTGACATCGTGGCTGAAGCTGGCGTGGATGATGTACTTGAAGGTGCTGAAATGCTGGCTACCTCCGAAGATATTGAAGTGCTGAGTGCGCTCCTGGGTGTAGCCAGTGCCGAAGATTTGGACTGGAGTATGGATTTGGCGGGTATTTCAGGCCAAATGCAGGTTGTTGGGGATATTGTCGCTGAATTAGATATGCCTGTTTTGGCAGCTTTTTTGAGTGCCAAAGGGGAGCAACTGCGTGAAATGGCAGTTGACAGTATTTATCATTACGCTGCCCTTCGTGGTGTGGCTGGCGCTTTAGCAGAAACTGGTGTCGAGGTTGCCGCTCTTGGCGCTAATGAAATGAGTGAAGGTTTAGGTCGCTTGGAAACTGCTGGTGATTTGGCTGTAGCCAGCGAAGTAATGGCGGCAGTGGCTGCTGCTGAATTGGCTGAGGGTTTGGACGAGTTGGATGCGGCTAATGCGCTGGATGATGCAGCGAAAGATGTGGCCGCATTGGGTATGGCTGAGGTTGCTGCCGGTTCTGCGGAGTTAGGCGCGGCCAATGTCTTGCACGCCGAAGCTGATATTTTGGCCGAAGACGAATAATCATTTTCCCCTATCTGCACAAACAAGCATGTTAGGATGACCATCAACAAGAGCCAGTTTTGAGACTGGCTCTTGTGTTTTTGTACCCAAGAAGGGTAAATACATTGTTAAATAAATGACTTCAAATTCCCGACGAAGCCTGGGCTTGTCGAAGGCTGGCGCGTGATGGGCTTCGACAAGCTCAGCCCGCGTCGCAAGATAATGTAAGAAACTTATTTAACGGTGTAGCAAATATTAATTTTATTAGGGATGATAACGGCCGTTTCCCCCATTAACCAATCACCTACTACAAGGAGCAAAACATGGCAATCGCACACAAACGTTTAGGAAAACACGGTGTCCTCGTTAGCAATATCTGCTTAGGAACTATGAACTTTGGCTGGCACACCAGTGAAGAAGAAAGCTATAAAATCATGGATCGCGCTCTGGAACTGGGCATCAACTTCTTCGACACCGCCGATGTTTATGGCTGGGACGTTGAACATGGGTACACCGAAGAAATTATTGGCCGCTGGTTGGCGCAAGGAGGGGGCAGACGGGATGCCACCGTCCTGGCAACCAAAGTTTATAATCCCGTCACGCGCAAAGCAAACCTGCCAGAAGTGAACAGCGATGGGCGCAGCCTCTCGGCCTACAAAATCAGAAAACACGTTGAAGGTAGTCTCAAACGTCTACAAACTGACTGGATCGACATTTATCAGATGCACCACATTGACCGCAACTGCCCCTGGGACGAAACCTGGTCTGCTTTCAACAGCTTGATCAATCAAGGCAAAGTGGTTTACGTTGGCTCCAGCAATTTCGCTGGTTGGGATATTGCCACCGCCTGCCAGGAAGCCTCCAAACGAAGCATGATGGGTCTAGTCAGTGAGCAAAGCATCTACCATCTGAATAATCGCACCATTGAATTGGAGGTGATTCCTGCCTGCCGCCATTACGGCCTGGGGCTAATCCCCTGGAGTCCGCTCGATGGCGGTTTGTTAGGTGGCGCTTTGGAAAAATTGGAAACTGGCCGACGCAAAGGGGAAGAATTTGAAAAACGTGTCACGGAAAATCGAGACAAGTTGGAAAAATATGAGAACCTGTGCCGTGAAATTGGTCATCCGCCTGGAGAAGTGGCATTGGCATGGCTGCTACACAATCCTATTGTCACCGCTCCCATTATCGGCCCGCGCACGCTGGAGCAATTAGATAGTGCTGTCCGTGCCGCTTCGATTAACCTGGATGAAGAGATTTTGCAAAAACTGGATGAAATTTTCCCTGGTCCCGGTGGGGAAGCACCGATGGCTTATGCCTGGTAATAACCAGCCTCGTTTTTTTGAGTTTATTTAAAATTAAGGGGGAGAAACGGCCGTTTCTCCCCCTTACCCCGGTTAGTCAATTTTTGCTTTAGCCAGTTCCGGTCATACCAGAAATCAATATAGATAAAGTCTATTAACCACTTCCGGAACCGCTCAAAAGTGCAGGAATGGTGGGGATATACTGATTCATAACGCCATCCAGCCCACCCAGGAATATCTGGATTCCAATCGTCAACAAAATCAAACCCATGATCTTAGTCAGCGCGACCAGTCCGGCCGTACCAAGCTTCTTTTCGATAGTATCTCCAGATAAAAAGAAGAAATATGTCATAACCATAATCATACCAAAGCCGACGATAACAGCGGCTAACCCTTCCATCCCATCAGTTGCCGAAAAAGTAACGGCTGCCGAGATAGTGCCACCACCGGCCAGAATCGGTGTACCCAGTGGGGAGATAGCTTTTTCAAGTTCACTCTCTTTTGACTTTTCGATTTCTTCTTCGCTGGCTGATTGTGCGCCGTGCGCTTTACCCATTACCATATGGTAGCCAATCACAAACACCAGAATACCGGCTCCCAGCTTAAAAGCGGGCAGGGTAACACCGAATAATTCGCCAATAAGCTTGCCGCTGGCAGCCATGACAACGGCGACTGCAAAGGCGAATATGGTAGCCCGCCGCGCCACCGCCTTTTTGGTATCCTTATCGTCTCCCGCTGTCATGCCCATGAAGATGGGCGTGTTGGCGAAGGGATTACACATGGCAAAAAATGTGGCAATTGATGTCGCCAATATCGATAGAAATGCTGTTGCATCCATTTTGTTTTTCTCCTAAAAATAAACGTTTTTAATTAACGGTCATATGTTTTTAATTACTATGACCACCTAAAAGTATATAAAAGTTGTACTTTACTTTGGGCAAGCTCTGCCAGAAAAGATGTTGGCAGGCAATGAAGATAACGGCCGTTACGCCATCATGTTTCAGAATTTTCCTTGGTAGATATCTGCTGCAAAGGCATATTACGTACCGTCCGTATTCTGTCAAACAACGCCAGCAAAATGCCAATACCATTGATAACATAGATAATGGTGAATAACTTTGCTTCTGGGGTAGTAGGCGTCAGGTCGCCATAGCCAATGGTTGCCAAACTGATGACACAAAAATAGAGCGCATCGAGATAGCTCCACCCTTCGAGCCAATGATAGGCCATAGTTCCAATCAACAAAACACCGCCCACCCAGTAAAAAACAGGTCGAGACTCTTTATCTCGCATTACATCGATCAACAATAATCTTTGTATGGGATGCGCTCTGCGCACATCTGACGTGACAGTTTCTGCTTGTTTAAGTGGTTCAATCGGTTTATTGCTCACAACTACACTCCTTTCTACTGCCATGATCGTTTTTTGAAAACGATCATGGCACTGATGGCTAAAATTTGTCTCATAAAAATGGCAAGCCTATTTTTACCTGATTTGCAGCCATTTGAATAGTTGACCAACTTTTGGGTAGTGGTTAACCGTAACCATTTTTATCACAAATTAAAACCGCCAGAAGTGAGCTGGCCTGATGGTTCTTATTCGCTTTTAGGCATGATGGCTTTGATTTCCTTGGGCTGCTCGTTTGTATGAGAAAGAAAAGTTGGATTTAAGCAGGTAATCGGTCCAGATAAACTGCAAGAGGTTTTTTTGAAAAAGATACGAGGGAATTCGACCTGAATATCAGTTACAACTTTGATCAGTCCACGTTTAGCGGCTGCCACGACTGTTTGAAAATCTTGCTTATTTTGATCGACATCGGCAGCAGAGAACCCCAATATGTGATGCGACTTGTTGAAATGTTTCTTACGCCATATGTGCCTGTAGCCACTTTTGTGCTGCTTGCCAAGCCATTTCTTCCGCCGCTAACATTTGCGGCATTGCGGGAAAAACATTCTCCTCCCCAACTACTTCCAGGGCACCACTGGCACGCAGGGCATTCAATGCCACCGTATCCACATCCGCCAGAATTAATAAGTTGTCATGCATATGCAGATCTTCCGCATATCCTTCCAGCCACTTGATCCACGTACTTGTCACATCGCGTATATCACGAATGACTAAAATGACAACAGCATGGGTAATCTCTTTTGCTGAAGGCATTTCAGCAGCCAAAGCGGGCACTTCGGCAAAGAAATCCAAACCCTGAACGATCAACACTGTCACCTGATTGGCTTTCAATTCTTGAGGAGCCTCATGCAATTCCCAACGGCCGTTGCTCAAACGCACCGCTTCTTTTAAACTCAACTTTTGTGAAGAGGCTACCACGTAAAGCAGCAGTGATAGTAATGCGCCCAAAAAGATAGTGTCTTGCAGCGGAATGAACAGAGCAGAAAAGAAGGTCAACGCCATGGCTACAATCGGGCCAATAGCCTTAACACGTAGTACCAACTGGATGCTGGGGATACGCGCTACTATCAGATCGGCTGCAATCACAACCAACATACCGCCGATGACAGGCAGTGGTACTTTCTCAGCCTGGCTGCCAAATAAGAGAACAATCAAGCCTAACCACAAGCTGGCAAAAACCCCACCCAGTCTTGATTTCGCACCAGCCTCTACGCTAACGGCCGTTTGCGATAACGCCCCGCCTGTACTCATAGATTGGAAGAAACTGCCTGCCAGATTACCCAGCCCCTGACCAATAAAGTCCCGTGACAGGCTGGCCTTACTGCCATCAGGATTAGGAACGGCCGTGTTCACGGCTGCCCCCTGCGCCAACGCCACAAACGCCACCGATACCGCCCCTGGCAAAAGCAGCGGCACAAGAGAGAAATCAGGCAGCACCATTGTCGGCAGACCATTAGGAATCGTGGCAATATCCCCCACCAATCCAACCGGAATCTTAAACAACTGAACAGCCAGCGTGCCTACCAACAGCACCAAAATCGCCGCAAACTTCTCCACAGGCCGAATCCGCCTGGCGATCATCATCAAAACAATTGTCACCACAGAAACAACCACCGTCGTTCTGTCCCACTGGGAAATATTTTGCAGCCAGTTGATCAACTTCTGCAAAGCATCCTGTCCCACAGGCGCATAACCCGTTAGGTGATCTTCCTGACCTAAAATGATCAACATCGCCGCCCCGACCACAAAACCGGTCATCACCTCATTGGAAACAAAATTAACAATGCTGCCTAAACGGGCTGCCCCCAAAATCAACATGATCACCCCCACCAAAAACGTGATGGTGAATAGCGCCTGCGGCATTTGGCTGCTGCCAATGCCCGCCACTTGCAGCACACTCCCCGTCGCCAGCGCAATGGAACTGGTCAACGTGCTAATCATCAATGTCGTACCAGTACCAAATGCCGCCACCAATACCGGTACAATACCAGCGTATAAACCGTAAATAGGGTTAACGCCTGCAAGCTGCGCGTAAGCTAAACCGGTAGGAACAATAAACAGGCTGGTTGCCAACCCCGATATTGCATCGGCAACCAGACCCGTTTGTTGTTTTTTACGATCCATTATTGAGATTTCGCCGCTGCGTTTGCCATATCCTCAGCATGGAAACCAGCCACCATTTTTAGCTCATCATCATGTTTGGGGAAGAGGAAGAAAACCAAAGCCGCCCCAACCAACACCGCAATAATCCCAGCCAGATAAGCATATTGATCCCCGGCCAGAAACGCGGTTTTTGCGGCGGCCGTAATCTGGTCGGCATATTGTGGATACTGCTCCGCCACAGATTGCGCCCCGGCAAAAGACATTTCCAGACTGCTGGTGACACTGGCAGGTACTGAGGAAGCGTCCGGGTAAGCGGCCAATTCAGATGCAATTGCAGCAGCATACCCTGATGCCAACAGAGCGCCAAAAAAGGATTGGAACATAGCGCCACCCAAATCACGTTGCAGATCGGCCGTTCCAGAAGCCATACCCGCCCGTGTAATCGGCACAGAACCTGTCAATGAACGTGATGCTGGCGTTCCGGCCAGCCCAATACCCAATCCAACCAAGGCGTAGGCGATTCCCACATACAAATAAGAAATGCCCTCCTTCCAAAGAAAGAGCATTGCCAAAAAACTCAAGAAGATGAAGACATAGCCACTTAACAATGTCAGGCGGGAGCCGCGTGCTTCAACAATTTTGGCAGAGCGTGGCGCAGCCAAAATCATAAAGATACCTGCTGGCAGCACAGCCAGCCCGGCGTTTAATGTGGAATAGCCAAGCACATCTTGCAAGTATTGCTGCCCGATAAACATGGATCCCATCAAGGAACCAAAAACAATGATACCTGCCACAGCCGCCACCCAAAAAGTACGACGGCTGGCAACTTTGAGATCGTACAAGGGGTTTTTGGCACGGCGCTGTCGCACCACAAAAAGCACAGTTGCTATAACCGACACAACCAGCAGCCCTAGCGCAAATGTCTGGTAACCAGGGATGGGCAAAAAGTTGAGCGCCAACACAAATGTACCCACAAGGATAACCGAGAGAACACCGCCGATGTTGTCTACAGCATCTTTGGCTTCGTTGATATGGGCTGGTATAAACTTGAATGCCATGAACAGGGCAACCACTGCCAATGGCAGCACAATTAGAAAGACAGATCCCCAGTCAAAAAATTCTAGCAAGATACCTGATAACAGCGGGCCAGAGACAGAGATTGCGCCGCCTATAGCCGCCCACAAGGCAATAGATTTTGTACGACCAGGACCTGGTGCCCACAAAGCGGCGATCAGGGAAAGGGTTGTGGGATAGGCCATACCTGCGGCAAAGCCACCAAAGAGACGGCCAAATATGAGGATGTCAATGGACGGGGCAAAGCCACTGATCAGGGCTGCTGGCATCGCCAGAATGACACCCAGCGTCAACAGCAGTTTACGGCCGTATCTATCCCCCAGCGCCCCCAACCACAGCACCGAGCAGGCTAACCCCAGCGAATAACCAACTGCTACCAGATTGAGCTGCGTTTGTGAGGCGTCAAAATAATCGCCAATGGACGGCAACGCCACATTCGCCATTGCCAATGGCAAGTTTGCCACTGCCGCCACAATAATAAGTGTTGCCAGAACAAGCCCCGCCCTTTGTGGTACAGAACCATCAGCAGGGGTTTCTTCTACTGGTTTTGATATATCGTTTGAACTGGTCATGGTTTCTCCTATTGACCTAACTAGATGTGATCAACTCACTATTTGAGGCCAACTTTGTTTGAGCGGCTTTCCAGGCAGTATCCAGTGAAGCGCCGATGCCTGGTTCAGCGGGGAAGATGTTTTCTTCGCCCACGAGCTTATCAAACCCAGTTTTGGTCAAGACCGCCATCAAATGTGGCTGCACACCGGCAAGCATGACCTGGTTATTGCCGGCTTGTAAATCTTTGGCCAGTTTCGTCAACCATTTTAAACCTGTGCTATGGATCATTTCAGAGCCGCGCAAACGGAGAATAATGGTTGCACCTGTTAAGTCACGTACAGGCGGCATCATGCCTGCCAGAACGGGTACTTCTGCATAAAATTCAAAACCTTCAAAGGAAACGGCCGTTACCGCATTAGAGGCAAACGCTTCCGTCATATCTTGTTCTTCCCAATAGCCATTTTCATCGATCTTCCATGATACTTTAATCGTACTCCGGTTCCCAACCCGGTTTCATCTTTTCTTTTAACGTAATGCGCGGTTTGACTTCACCCATAACTTCTGGTGGGATATGGGGCATGGGTTCTTCCCAGCAGAACCAGATGGCTGCTACGCGGAAGAAGAAACCGATTAAAAAGGCGCTGAATGTTGCCGCATAGAAACCCATTCCCAGATACTTGTCAAAAATAAGGTAAACAACAGATGTTAAAACGGCCGTGCCCACAAACCACTCACTCTGCACAAATTGCTTGGCAGACTTTCCCGCCGTCACATCAATCAAAAAGCGCCCTGCTGTGGGGCCTACCACGCCAACAAAGATAGCGGCAATGTCTGGCAATCCGGCCGATAAGGCCGCACTCACCCCCACGATGGCGTACCATGGCAAAGAAAAGGCAGTCATAAATTGATAAAATGTTTCGCGGAACTTCTGCCCCCCCTTGAAGGAGATCAACAGACCCACAATCCCCATTAAAACACACATTATCAAATACCAGGGATTGGTTAAAGCCCCTGGAATCTTGTTCAACAAAATATCGCGCGAGACACCACCGCCGATACCGCCAAAGATGGCCATAGCAATAATACCCACAACTGTCCACTGTTTGCTCTTGTAGTAATCAGGTCGTTGGGTCAGCAATGCACCATTCAGTGCATTGGTAGTAGCAGCCAGTAAGTCAATTAAAACAAAGCTGCCAACAGAAAGAAAAGTAGCCAAATAGGCAAAATATGACGAAATATTTTCCATGATTAATCATCCTTTTTTAATTTCTCACAGGCTAGGAAAACAGTGTCAAAAAAATCTGCTTTCGTGCTTAACAGGTACGTGAGAGTTTGTTTTCTATGTAATGCCAGGTTGCTGGCTGCTATGATGTCTCCTGCCCAAATGAGGCGCGAAGTATCATATTATAGGTGTGTGATAGGCTAAGGAGCCGTTCGCTTTTAAATTGGCGAGATTGAACCAATCCTGAAGATTGGTTCAATCTAAACGCCGCTAACTTATTTACGAACGCTTACTAATTATCTGAAGCCGCAGGTGGTGGCGCAGCAGCATCGGGTGCCACAGGGGGTGTTTCAGCCTCAGGCGTTACAGGAGCCGTTGCGGCAACGGGAGTTGTATCAACGGGAGTTGTATCAGCGGGAGTTGTGCCAGTGGGAGTTGTGCCAGTGGGAGTCATCCCAGCCGCTGCCATATCTTGAACATGGAACCCAGTTACCATCTTCACCTCATCATCATGCTTCGGGAAGAAGAAGAAGACCAGCGCTCCCCCAACCAATACCGCAATGATCCCGGCGATATAAGCGTTTTGATCCCCAGCCAAAAATGCCGTTTTTGCGGCGGCCGTGATCTGGGTGGCATATTGTGGATATTGCGCCGCTACCGTTTGCGCCCCAGCGTAAGACATCTCCAGGCCGCTGGTGACACTGGCCGGTACTTCAGAAGCATCTGGGTAAGTAGCCAATTCAGAGGCAATGGCAGCCGCATAACCAGATGCCAGGATGGCCCCAAATAAAGAGTTAAACATTGCCCCACCTAGATCGCGTTGCAAATCGGCCGTGCCAGAGGCCATACCCGCCCGTTTAATCGGCACAGAACCCGTCAAGGAACGAGATGCCGGCGTTCCAGCCAATCCAATACCCAACCCTATTAAGGAGTAAGCCAAGCCGACATATAAATAGGAGATGCCTTCATTCCACAGTAAGAGCATGGCCAGAAACCCCGCCAAGATGAATACGTAGCCAGCAAGCAGCGTTACCCGCGACCCGCGAGACTCCACAATAATGGCGGAACGGGGGGCAGCTAAAATCATAAAGATACCCGCCGGAATGACGGCAAAACCGGCATTGATAGTGGAGTAGCCGAGTACATCTTGCAAGAACTGCTGCCCAATGAACATGGCCCCCATCAAAGAGCCAAAGACAATAATCCCCGCCACAGCCGCTACCCAGAAGGTACGTCGGCTGGCAACCTTGAGGTCATAAAGCGGGTTTTTAGCGCGACGCTGCCGCAACACAAAAAGTACGGCGGCGATGGCCGCTAAAACCAGTAGCCCAATGGCAAATTGTTGAGCGCCAGCGACGGGTAAAAAATTGAGGGAAAGCACAAACGCCCCGATAAATATCACGGAAAGGATACCCCCAATATTGTCTACTGGCTCGGTTCCCTCGTTGACGTGTGCTGGTACAAATTTAAACGCCATAAAGAGGGCGACCAAGGCCAGCGGTATCACAATCAAAAAGACAGATCCCCAACTGAAAAACTCAAGCAAGATACCGGATAGCAAGGGACCAGACACGGAGATCGCGCCACCAATGGCCGCCCACAAAGCAATAGAGCGGGATCGTGCGGGACCAGGCCCCCACAAAGCGGCAATCAAGGCCAGTGTGGTTGGGTAAGCCATCCCGGCCGCAAAACCACCAAAAAGCCGCCCACCAATAAGAACTTCAATGGAAGGCGCAAAGCCACTGATCACTGCTGCCGGTATCGCCAGGGTCACACCGAGCAGCAGCATCAGTTTACGGCCGTACCGATCCCCCAACGCACCCAGCCACAGCACGGAACAAGCCAAGCCTAGTGAATAAGCAACCGCGACTAGGTTAAGCTGAGTTTGTGAAGCATCAAAATAAGTACCGATAGTGGGCAGAGCCACGTTAGCCATCGCCAACGGCAAGTTTGCTACGGCCGCCACAATAATCAGCGATGCCAGGACAAGCCCTGCCCTTTGTGGTGCAGAACCATCAGCATGAGTTTCTTCTACTGGTTTTGATATATCGTTTGAACTGGTCATGGTTTCTCCTATAGACCTAACTAGATGTGATTCGATAGCCGACAGATACTAATATTTAACATCTGCCGGAGTGATTTGATCACGTTTACTCACTATTTGAAGCCAGCTTTGTTTGAGCGGCTTTCCAGGCATTATCCAGTGAAGCACCAAGACCTGGTTCAACAGCAAAGATATTCTCTTCACCAACAAGCTTGTCAAACTCCGTTTTTTGGAAAACTTCCATCAAATGGGGTTGTACACCAGCTAACATGACCTGATTGTTCCCTGCTTGTAAATCTTTCGCCAGTTTCGTCAACCATTTCAAGCCTGTGCTGTGGATCATTTCAGCACCGCGCAAACGGAGAATAATGACCGCTCCTGTTAAGTCACGTACAGGCGGCATCATGCCTGCCAGAACGGGTACTTCTGCATAAAATTCAAAGCCTTCAAAGGAAACGGCCGTTACCGCATTAGAGGCAAACGCTTCCGGCATATCTTGTTCTTCCCAATAGCCATTTTCATCCTTTACCAGCATATGCAGCTTTGCGCTTTTTGAGGAAGCAGCAATGTACAGAATTAGGGAAAGTCCCGCACCCAGGAAAATTGTCCATTGCAGGGGAATAAACAAAGCAGAAGCAAAGGTTAGGACACCGGCAGCCACAGACCCCCAGGACGCTTCCAGAACCAGCTTCGCATCTGGCACACGCCCCAGAATGAGTTCAGTACCAATGACCACCAGCATACCGGCAATCACGGCCAACGGCACCAACTCGGCAAGCGGCGCAAACAACACGACAATGAGCGCCAGCCACAACGCGGCAAAAATGCCACCCCAGCGAGACTTGGCACCCGCACCGACACTAATGCCTGTGCGTGACAAAGAACCACCCGTACTCATCGACTGGAAGAAACTGCCGAAGAGATTGCCCAAACCTTCGCCAATGAAGTC
>JACSSI010000716.1 GCA_014879345.1 Anaerolineae bacterium
GTTTCTCCACGACCTCAATTTTATCGTTATGTTAAACTGCGTGCTATCTCAGCGCGTAACATGAGTTATGTCAAATAGTCACGTAAGGATTTGCTGCGGCTGGGATGGCGTAGTTTTCGCAGGGCTTTGGCTTCAATTTGGCGGATGCGTTCACGGGTAACGCCAAAACTGCGACCCACTTCTTCAAGGGTGTGGTCTTTACCATCATTGAGACCGAAGCGCATTTCCAGCACTTCACGTTCGCGGTCGCTGAGGAAGCTGAGAACGCTGCGAATTTGTTCGCGCAGGAGTTCTTTGGACGCAGCATCAACCGGTTCCACAACGCTTTCATCAGGAATAAAATCACCAAATTCTGTAGCTTCTTCGCTGTTGCCCACAGGGGTTTCTAATGACATTGGATCCATGGAAATTCGCAAAATATCCCGGATTTTACTCACTGATTGCCGCCATTTGCGATTCAAGACAGGATCGATGGGATCACCACTTTCTAGTGCCTTTTTGATTTCCTCCGTTTCTTCAGGGGTCATGTAGTCCAGCTCTAGGGCAAGTTCTTCGACAGATGGCTCATGGCCTAATGTTTGTACCAACTCCCGCTGCACCCGCACGATTTTGTTGATTGTTTCATACATATGAACTGGGATGCGAATGGTGCGCGCCTGATCCGCGATGGCGCGGCTGACCGCCTGGCGTATCCACCAGGTGGCGTAGGTGCTGAATTTGTATCCTTTGGTATGGTCGAACTTTTCGACGGCGCGGAGCAGACCAACGTTGCCTTCTTGGACTAGGTCAAGCAGGTGAATGCCCCGCCCCATATACCGTTTGGCTACGCTCACGACAAGGCGTAAGTTTGCCCGGGTGAGGTTTACTTTGGCTTCTTCGGCCAAATGGTAGATCATGAATTCGTTATATTGGAGGGCTACATCATCTTCTTCCATGCGGGTGTAGAAGGATTCCAGGTCTGGCAGGGTGCCATTTTCGGCATAATATTCGCCAACCATGGTGGCACGACCAACTGGTAGTATGTAGAGGGCTGTTAACACGCCAAAGAGCCTTTGGGCAAGCTCTGTCCATATTTCATCTTGCCCCCAATTGCCATGATTGAGATATTGGCGCACGTATGAACCGTCTTCTCCTTGCCATGTTTGCCGCAGTTCTTGGGCTTCATTAACAAGGCTGGCGAAATCTGGGGGATCAACTTCCAGGTTGCTGCTTGCTAATAATACTTGATCCCAAAAAAACAGTAGTTCTTGATAATTTGCGATCATGGCACGGAAATGGAGACTGTTTCCGTTTTCTGGTTCTGGGCTGAGGTCTTTGGTGAGGCGATCTAATTCGGTGGCGGCTTTTAACTGGGTGGATAACCAAATTTCTTGCTCAGATTTGAGAAGTGGCACTTGTCCAATTTCTTTTAGGTAGGTATGGACAGGATCGTCTTCGGTGTCACCACCACCGTAAGCGCTTTCTACTACTTCCAGATCATCATCTATACCGTTTAGGACATTTGATGATTCGCCGACGGCGTCAACGACTTCACCGGTGGCGGATATAATGCGAATGCCCATTTGTTGTAAGCGATCATAGAGTTTTTCTGCCTGCGCATCATCGGCCGTTGCCAAGATGGCCTGCACGTCTGATTCTTCTATTTCACGGGAACGGCGTGCTTTTTTGACTAACGCTTCAACATCGAGGAGTGGTGCAGCATCTTCGTCCAGTTCATCTTCTTCAAATTCATCATCTATTTGTGGTTCAAAATCCATCTTTTCTGCCTACCTGGAATATTTTGATTGCGCGAATTTAGAATTTGACGGATTGCTCCGTTTGTTGAGACTACTATTTCTAACGAATATTGATTTTCTTAAGTTACTGTACATTGGCATTTTCTGCGATTATCAATGTAACTTTGCCAGAGGTGAAAATGAAATTCACCAGACTCGCGTTAATTAGAAGTGGCCAAAGGCATCTTCTGTTTTTCTTTTGCTGACAGCTGACATGGCGTTTTTAGCTTGTTGCAGGCGAAATATTTGGTGCGATATTTCTGAAGATTGGATTGTGTATGCTTCTACAGAATTCACGTCTCCTTCTTCTTTTGCTTCTTCTGTCAACCGCTTCATTTGAGCATTCAACTGTCGTTTTTTTTCTAATCTAATGTCGATTACGGACAAAACGAGTTTATCTGCTAATCGATCTAATTCGGACTCGGATATGGGAGGCAATGTGCGAAGGTGTTTTGCCCGCTCAAGCAATGACCCTTCCAAACTATCGCACAATTCATCAATCGAGACAAACGATGCCTGATGAAGGGTGCGGCTTAAGGTGATAAATAATTCCCGATCTTCGATGGTGACAAAATCTGCTGTGGTGACAGGTGGTTGGTTTGTTTCGGCGAGGCGGGCGTTCACATCACTGAGTGCTTTGGGATGGTGGAGGCACTGGCTGAGAAGGTTTGTTTCTCTCATGCGGGTGGCCGTGTTGCGATCAAGGATGGATGTGTTCTGGCGTATTGTGCTTAAGCCGTCGAGTTCTGGAGGTGGTGATGGTGGTTCGGGAACGTTATGGGAGGGACGGGATTGGCGTTGTTGCGGCTGTTTTTGTGCCTTGCCACGCAACTGCCGCAAGGCTCGTTCGTCGGTTTTTAAGACGTAGGCTAACTGCTGCCAGTAGTGGTCGCGCTCGACTGGGTTTGTGATGTCTTCGATGAGGGGAATGACTTGTTGGGCAACGGCCGTTTTCGCTTTAGCATCTCCCGTATCCAACTCTTCTGTTAACACACCGATCACGTATTCCACCACTGGCTTCGCTTTTGCCAGCAGCAGCGGCCATTGGGTAGGGTCTTCGCGTATGATGTTGTCGGGGTCTTTGCCTTCAGGCATGGTGACAATACGGATATCGGCTTCCAGACGCCCCTCGTAACGCACGAGATTTTGCGCGTCAAAGCGGATGTCTATTTCACGATCCAGGGTTTCGCGGGCAACTTGCAGACTGCGCAGCGTTGCCTTCGCGCCGGCCGCATCTGCATCAAGCGCCATGATAAAGCGTTTGGTGTATCGTTTGAGATGTTGCAACTGGTCTTGGGTGAGCGCCGT
>JACSSI010000717.1 GCA_014879345.1 Anaerolineae bacterium
AATACCTTGCAGCCCCTTGAGCAGAAAGATGTTGAGATGTACGGTGATGAAGTAACGGCCGTTCGCTTATCTGATGGGCAGATATATGTCGTCGTTGCTCACATGTGCGATGCGCTGGGGATAGATACACAGGGGCAAACCCGCCGGATGCAAAATCATGCGGTACTCAGTGATGGTTTGACCTGGGTAGACGTTTTATCTACCCAGGGTGGTACGGCGCAACGACGGCGTTCACGAGTGCTACGTACTGACCTGGTCCCGTTATGGCTGACGGGAATCCGTGTATCAGTTGTTAAGGAAGAAATCCGTTCAAAGCTAGAGCAGCTTCAGCGCAACGCCGCCAAAATATTGTGGGATGCCTTTCAAACGGGTGAATTGGCAATTGCCGACGATTTTCAATCCCTTCTAAAAACGGCCGACAGTGATACCGTACAGGCGTATCTCATTGCCCAGGCCGTTGTAAAACTGGCGCGGCAGCAGATTGCCATCGAAGCAAAAGTGGAAGATCAGGGGCGTCGTTTAGAAGAATTAGAAGGTGCGATTGCCTCAGAAACGGCCGTTGTGACCCAAGATCAAGCCATGCAAATTAGTCAAGGGATAAAGTTACTGGCTATTGCGCAAGGTAAGAAAAGCGGGCGCAATGAATTTGGAGCCACCTATGGCGAGTTATACCGCCGGTTTGGTATAACTTCTTACAAGCAAGCGCCGTCCCGTAAATTTCAAGAAATCATGGAATGGTTGAATGAATGGTTTATTTCTGTATCAGATGAGGAGTGGCCTTTCTAAGGGTTCGTTCACAAACAACTTTTGATAAAAACGAACCCTCAAGGCTTGACCGCCTACCAAAAAACTCAAAAGTTATAAACGGTCAAGCCCTAAGACTAATTGATAAACAAAAAACGGCCTGGATTTTCTTGCACAATCCAGGCCGTTTTGCTTTTTTATGCACTACGTTTTAAGCATCATATTCCGCAGAAGCAATCTTCACGCACAACGCTACCACTTCCATAGCCTGTGCCACTTCCTCGGTCGGTGGGCGGCTGGGAGAAAGGCGGATATTAGCGTTGTTGGGGTCTTTTTCGTGCGGGAAGGTGGCGCCAGCCGGGGTTAAAGCCACACCAGCCCCTTTTGCCAGGGCAACTACGCGGTCGGCTACCGGTTTAGTAGTATCCAGACTGATGAAATAGCCCCCTTTGGGGTTAGTCCAGGTTGCCAGCCCTGTGCCGCCCAGTTCGCGCGTCAACACGTCTACTACTGCATCAAATTTTGGCTTTAGATATTTGGCGTGTTCACGCATGATACCGTCGATGCCACCAGGATAGCTGCTCAGGAACTTGACGTGACGGTATTGCTCAATTTTGTTGGGGCCGATGGACTGTGTGCCCATCAATTTACTGATATAGGCCACATTAGCCACACTGGTGGCCATAAAACCAATACCGGCGCTGGCAAAGGTGATTTTGGAGGTGGAACCAAACAGATAAACACGATCCGGATTGCCAGCGGCTTCACAAGCACGCAGCAGGTTGAGTGGTTTAACGGGTTCGTCGGTCAGATGATGTACAAGGTAGGCATCATCGGCCAGAATGGTGAAATCAGCGGCGGCCGTTTTCATGCTTGCCAGGCGCTTAACCGTCTCATCAGACACCGTGTCGCCCGTGGGATTGCTGTAAGTTGGCACAAAGAAGATACCTTTGATACTGGCATCGGCGGCGGCCAACGCTTCCACGGCGTCCATATCGGGACCATCAGGCGTGATGGCGACTGCCACCATTTCAATGCCCAACGAATCTAACACGGTGAAATGGCGGTCATAACCCGGCACGGTGACGATAAATTTGACTTTTTCTTCCTGACTCCACGCCTGTGGGCTGTCTTTGAGACCTCGGATCATGGCCCACATGAGTGTGTTGGACATCAGAGAAAGGCTGGCGTTGTTGCCCACGATGATCTCTTCCGCGCGGACGCCCATCATCTCGGCAAACAAGTTGCGGGCTTCGGGAATGCCGGCCACGCTGCCCCCATAATTGCGGATGGCGATGCCGCTGGGGGTGACGACGTCGGTTTCATCGACGATGGTCAACATCTTGTTGGACAAAGCAAAATCAGCATCGGAAGGTTGTCCGCGCTGCATATTGAGTGCCAATCCCATGCTTTTATACTGCTCGTACTGTTCTTTTAATGCATTTAAATCACTCACGGTTCCACTCTCTCCTTGAATTAAGTTAGCTCATAGACCTGACAGGTACACTCCTGTAATGAGCTGTTAAATCATTTTTGCATTGCTTATTATCTTGTTAGACTAGACTGTTAATAAACCTGTCAGGTCTTTTAGCTATTGAGGCTTTAGGTCAATTTACAATTCTAACAAAGGGCAGGGAATAGGCGAGGGTGAATATGTACAAGCTAGGGGGCAGAAAAGTGGCAAAGTTGCAAAGTAACAGGGGTAAAAGCAGTAGTTTTCTGTTAGCTGTTATGCCCTGGTTGTTTTCAGGCGGTTGATAGTTTCTGCCAGGCTTCTCGTCGTGTTTTTTGTTCAACCGGGTGTTGCAGTGCAGAAAAGATGGGGGTGAATTCGGTTGGTTGCAGCGTATCTAGCATGACGCTGGTGATGGGGGTGGTGCTGAGAAGGGCGCGAACGGCCGTTCCCATTAAACTAGCCGCTGCCCAATCAGGATCACACAGTTGTGCCTTCTCGTGCAGATTCTTTGTTTCATCATGCGCTTGCTCCTGATAATACGCCGTTAATGCCGCCAAAAGCTGATTCACCGCCTCCACATAGAGATTTAGCCAGCCAGGGAGTGTAAACGGCCGTTTCTCGACCTGTTGCAGCGTTTGTACCGCGCTCTGCGCTTCAGGCAGGATGAAATAAGAGCGGATGTCGAGCCAGTTCCAGTACCCGGCAAAACCGCCCCATTTGCCTTGCAGCATGTGACCGATTCGCAGCTTGTTTTGCAAATCAACTTGAACATCGGGGTCGAGTGCCAATGCCGGTAAAATATCGGCGCGAAATTCGCTTTCCAGGTCAATCAAACTGTCAACCGCGGTTGACACATCCTCTGGCGTGGCTGGATAATCAGGC
>JACSSI010000718.1 GCA_014879345.1 Anaerolineae bacterium
AGTGGACAGTGGACAGTGGACAGTGGACAGTGGACAGTGGACAGTGGACAGTGGACAGTGGACAGTGGATAGTGGGCAGTATCGTGGACTACAAGACTACAAAACTAAAAGACTAAAAGACTACCATGACAATTTTAGACAGCTTCAACTTAAGTGGAAAAGTAGCACTGGTAACTGGCGTGGGACGTGGCTTAGGGCATGGCATGGCGGTGGCATTGGCTGAGGCGGGCGCTGATATTGCTGGCTTGTATTTGACCGACTGCGCATTGACAGAAACGGCCGTTACCAGCCTCGGTCGCAAATTTTTACCCCTGCCCTGCGACTTGCAAACAGCCACGGTTGATGACCTCAATCAGGTCGTGGCGCACGTCCAAACCGAATTGGGACGCCTCGACATTCTGGTCAACAACGCCGGCATCATCCGCCGCGCCCCGGCCGTTGAGTTTAGCGAAACAGATTGGCACGCCGTCGTCCAAATCAACCTCAACGCCCTTTTCTTCCTGTCACAAGCGGCTGGACGGGTGATGGTGGCGCAGGGCAGCGGCAAAATCATCAACATCGCTTCCATGCTTTCCTTCCAGGGCGGCATCACCGTCCCTGCTTACACCGCCGCCAAAAGCGCCGTCGCCGGATTAACCAAAGCATTGGCAAACGAATGGGCGGCGGCAGGTGTCAACGTCAACGCCATCGCCCCTGGTTACATGGCAACCGACAACACCGCCGCCCTCCGCGCCGACGAAAAGCGCAATGCCGCTATTCTCGAACGCATCCCCGCCGCCCGCTGGGGAACACCTGAAGATTTGAGCGGTGTCACTGTTTTTCTGGCCTCGGCCGCTTCTGATTATGTGAATGGGGCAGTTATTCCGGTGGATGGGGGCTGGCTGGCGCGGTAATTTCCCTCCCCTCACCCCAGCCCTCTCCCAAAAGGAGATGGCTGGGGTGAGGGGACTATTTACTGAGGTGAGGCCGTAGAAGAACGCCGGACCATCGGCGCGGGCAGCAGGTATTGTTGCGGCCCCATTTCTTCACCAGCCATACGGCGTAAAAGTAGATTCGCACCCTGGCGGCCAATTTCAGCGCCGGGCAGGGCAAAAGTGGTGAGAGGCACTTCAAAATGGGTAATGGTGGGCAGGTTGTCAACCGAAATCAAGGACAGCTCTTGCGGAATGCGCAGACCCATTTCCCGCGCCGCCTTGTAGACACCCATGGCTACGATGTCGTTGAAACAGAAAACGGCCGTTGGTCGGTTCGGTTCCGCCAGCAAAGACAAAGCCGTCACATAAGCGGGCATTGCAATACGCTCGCTCGGCGATTCTTCTGCCAGATTGCTGCTCGTAATATATTCGGGAATCTCAACAAATTGGGACGGCTGTTCTGCTTCCGCCATCGCCAACTGATACCCTTCCAGCCGCGCTTGACCGGTGGAATAGTCAGAGAAGCCCATGTGGACAATATTGCTGTGTCCCAGGTCTATGAGATGTCGCGTGGCTTGGTAGCCAATTTGTTGGTTATCGGGCGCCACAGAATCAACCAGCATCTCGCCCGACTGACGACCCATAAAAACAAACGGCACATTGGCGCGGCGCAAGCGCTGCACCACACGGCTCATGTCCCCAAAACGAGGGGGCGTAATCGCCAGGCCAACAATGTGTTGGCTCAACAGCAGCCCTTCAACAACTTCGGCCAGCAGATCGGCCCGGTCGTTGTGCAAAGCCATCACCAGGCCGTAGTTGGCCTGCCGCACCTGAGCATCAAAAGCCGCCGCCAACTGCGGGTAGAAAAAGTAGTAATTGGGACGCGACGCAATCAAACCAATGAGTCCCGTTGGCGTTTTGATACGCTGCGGTTCCAGAACAAACGTACCTTTACCTGCTACCCGCTGAACCAGATCATCCTGAATCAGGGCATTAATTGCCTGCCGGATGGTGGGACGGCTCAGTCCCAGCAAGCTTTGCATCTCTCGCTCGGAAGGCAGTAGTTCACCGGGCTGCACGGTATTATCCATAATTTGTGCCAATAGCGCATCTCGCAGTTTGGCGTGGAGCGGTGCGGGAGCAGAGGTGTCTACGTTAGCTTTAAGGCGTTCCAAATCCATTGTTCCTATCCTGTTGAAAAAGTGGTAAGTGCAGAAACCTTACCGGTAATTACCAGTATGTTACTGGATATTTAGAGAATGGCAAGTGGAAGGGATTTCCACGAAGTGCATTCATTGGAATTCAATTATGTATCACAAAAATAGAAGACACTTAAATGATAACTGGCGCTTCCAGTTTGAAGAGGAAGCGGCTGAGTGGGTGACGCTGCCTCATACCTGGAATGCGCTGGATACGATGGAGCCAGACCTGACGAAGCGTTATCGGCGCGGCACGGGCTGGTATGAACGGAAGCTAGAAGCAGGCGCTGCCTCGTGCCGCCGGTTTGTGCAGTTTGACGCGGCAGCGATGACGGCTGAGGTTTGGCTGGATGATGTGGTGGTGGGCAGCCATGTCGGTGGCTATACCGCTTTTGACGTGGCGCTGCCCCCGGCAGGCGGGCAACTGCGCGTCGCCGTTGACAACAGCCCTGATACCAACCTCATTCCTTCTGATATGTCGGATTTCTTTTTGTATGGCGGGCTGACGCGCAATGTGTGGCTGTATGAGACGGGCGCGGTGCGGCTGGTGAAGCTGCATCTGGTCACGGAATGGGAAGGGGATGCTGCCTCTCTTACCCTGCACGGCGCTTGTGACAGTTTCGTGGAGGGTACGGAGTTGGTTTTGCAATTGGTGGATGGGGGAGAAACGGCCGTTTTCCAATCATCCTATCCCCTCACCAGCAAAAACTTCACCCTAGACCTCCCTTCGATTGAAAATCCGCAGCGTTGGTCGCCTGACAACCCGGCGTTGTATACCCTGACCGCCCAACTGGTGTGCCAGGGCGACCCCTCTGATGAAGTGGTAGAACGCATCGGCTTCCGCACTTACCAGTTTCCCGAGGGCGGCCCGTTTTACCTGAACGGCGAACGCCTGCTGCTGCGCGGCACTCATCGCCATGAAGATTGGGCGGGACTGGGCAGCGCCGTGCCGGACGAATTGAGCCG
>JACSSI010000719.1 GCA_014879345.1 Anaerolineae bacterium
TTGCCAATGCTAATTGGCATTAAATTTGAGGAGACTTTTGTAGTCTCATACACAACTTTAAACCGCACCCGATTTTCACCGACCATGTGCAAGCATTTCTCGACTTTAGGTATAATGACACTGTACTTGGAAAAATAGGGCAAACCAGGCATGAACATCGCCTTCCTCGATAGCTTCCATCCCAGCCGCTATATTACGAACAACCACATTCCAGGTATAATTTGACAACTTGACTACCAGACTATTAAACAAAGGACTTCCAGACTAAACCATGACCACCGATGACAAAAAAATTATCTACTCCATGATGGGCGTGGGCAAAGTTGTGCCGCCCAACAAACAAATTCTCAAAGACATCTCCCTCTCTTATTTTTACGGGGCCAAAATCGGCGTACTCGGTCTCAACGGCGCCGGTAAATCGACCTTGCTGCGTATCATGGCGGGGGTAGACGATGACTATTTGGGAGAAACGGCCGTTTCCCCCGGCTATACCATCGGCTACTTAGAGCAAGAACCCCTGCTCGACGAGAACCGCACAGTGCGCGAAATCGTCGAAGAAGGCGCTCAAGTTGTCGTTGATGCCCTGGCCGAATTCGACGCCATCAACATGAAGTTTGCCGAGCCGATGAGCGACGACGAAATGAATGACCTCATCGAGCAGCAAGGCAAACTGCAAGACAAACTCGACCACATGGACGCCTGGAACCTTGACAACCGCCTGGAACTAGCCATGGACGCCCTGCGCACCCCGCCCGGCGACACCCCCATCAACATCCTCTCCGGTGGTGAACGCCGCCGCGTCGCCCTCTGCCGTCTGCTCCTGCAAGCGCCTGACATCCTCCTGCTCGACGAACCGACCAACCACCTCGATGCCGAATCCGTCGCCTGGCTGGAAAAACATCTGAAAGAATACCCCGGCACCGTCATCGCCGTCACCCATGACCGTTACTTCCTCGACAACGTGGCAGGCTGGATTCTGGAATTGGATCGCGGCTACGGCATCCCCTGGAAAGGCAACTACTCCTCCTGGCTGGCACAAAAACAAGACCGCCTCGCCAAAGAAGAGAAAAAAGAGTCCGCTCGCATGAAAACGCTTCAGCGCGAACTCGACTGGATCAACATGAGTCCCAAAGGCCAACGCACCAAATCCAAAGCGCGCATCAGTCAATATAACGACCTCGTCGCTGCCCAAGGCGAACGCGCCAACGAAGAGCGCGAAATCTACATTCCACCCGGCCCCCGCCTGGGCGACATTGTTATCCGCACCGAAAACATCAGCAAAGGCTACGACGGCAGACTTCTATACGAAGGCTTGACCATCGACATTCCTCCCGGAGCCATCGTCGGCATCATCGGCCCTAATGGCGCCGGTAAAACCACCCTCTTCCGCATGATTATCGGCCAGGAAAAGCCAGACAGCGGCTTGCTTACCATCGGTCAAACCGTCAAACTCGCCTATGTAGACCAAAGCCGCGACAGCCTCGACCCTGACAAAACCGTCTGGCAGGAAATCTCCGATGGACAGGACAATTTACAATTGGGCAATTACCGCATGAACTCTCGCGCCTACGTCGGCCGTTTTAATTTCAGCGGTTCTGACCAGCAAAAGAAAGTGGGCACACTCTCTGGCGGGGAGCGCAATCGCGTCCATCTTGCCAAGCTGCTCAAAGAAGAGTCCAACGTGCTCCTGCTTGATGAGCCGACAAACGACCTGGATGTGAACACCCTGCGTGCTTTAGAAGATGCGATTGAAAATTACGCCGGCAGCGTCATCGTCATCTCTCATGATCGCTGGTTCCTCAACCGCATCGCCACCCACATTCTTGCCTTCGAGGGAGAGAGCGAAGTGCGCTGGTTCATCGGCAACTACGATGCCTACGACGAGGATCGCCGCGAACGCTTAGGCGCCGCCGCCGAACGCCCGCATCGGATTACGTATCGCAAACTACGTAGAGATTAACGATTTTGGATTAACGATTTACGATTTACGATTTACGATTTACGATTTACGATTGGAGATCGGGGATCGGGGATTGGCGCGTTATAAGTCGATCTCCAATCCCGTTCTATTTTCTGCTACACTTGAAGTCTAGTCATTCCTAACCTGATAGGATGGGTGGTTTTAACCATGAACACACGAGAACGCCTAACAAAAACGATACAGACAATTCTTCACGCCCATGATATTCAAGTGGAACAAATCTATCTATTTGGTAGCCGCGCCCAGGGAACTGCTCGACCAGACAGCGATTGGGATGTATATGTGCTTGTTGAGGATGATCTGGCATTTGCAGAGCGTCGTCGGCTGACAACTGAAATCAAACGGGAATTAGCGCGGCAACGTATTCCCAATGATGTGCTTATTAAATCGAATAAACAATTTCAGGCATCCAAAATCTACCCAGGCCAAATTGCTTATACTGTTGCACGAGAAGGCATACCCTTGTGAACGATTCTCTCCAACAATTAGTTCGCAACTGGCTGGTGAAGGCTGGTAATGATTTAAAAATCGGCCAGGATGAAATGAAAACGGCCGAACCCACAACCGACATGGTCTGTTATCATATGCAACAATGCGTGGAGAAATGTCTTAAAGCGTACCTTGTCGCACATGAAAAACCTTTTCGGCGCACACATGATATTGCTGAACTAATCGAACAATGCAAAGAGATCGATCCTCTGTTCGATACACTTTATAAAAACCAGGCCGACTCCTTAACCATCTATGGTATTGAAATTCGCTACCCAGATGATTTTTATATGCCTACTCTGCCAGAAGCAGTGGCGAGTATAGAAATTGCCCTTTTTGCCTACGAATTTGTTCGTGCAAAATTAATTTGACTAACCACCTGATCTGAATTGCGGAGTGAGTACGCCATTCAATTTGTGCCTACCTTCAGCGATTATCGGAAGAAAAAATGACCCATTTTGCAACGCCTAAGTTAACCATTCCAGCCCCATTACGGGGTTCAGAAACTGGTACGTTTACGCATTATTCGATTGCGGTGCGGCTGCCGGAGATTGGGCGGCGTATTTTGGCTGAAAACAAGTTCCGATCTCATATTGTGGCGGAATT
>JACSSI010000720.1 GCA_014879345.1 Anaerolineae bacterium
GAGGATAATGGATGGGAAACGGCCGTTCTCTCCCTACCATAAGAACATGATAAGCATAACCTACGCAAGAGAACGATTAGCCGAATATGCCATCTTTAATCTTTGATCTTTGCCCTCAAACCCGAACAAACGAACGGTCATAGCGCCATTCCCAGCGGTGACGCTTCACCGGATCCCCCAGCAGCACCGCTTCATTGCCCCGCCAAAATGGCTCCCGTGGCAGCCCGGCAACCTCAGCTTCTACCATGTGGAACGTATATTCCGTAAGCAGCCCAGGATAGGAATAAGAATCCAGCAATTCTGTGCGCGGACAATACGTCGCTGGCAGCAGCCGAATGGCTTCCGGCGTCACCCCTAACTCCTCCTGCAAACAGCGGCTGGCGGCCTCCTGGTATGATTCACCCGATTTAATTTTTTCAGAGGGTGGCTGATTACGGAAGCGATGGCTGCCATTTTCCATGACTTGCTCTGCTTCCAACAGCACCAGCCGATCCCGCCGAATCACCACCTGCACCACATGCACAATACGGCGCGGCGGATCATCCAGCAGCGATATTTCCCCACTGCTGATTTCATCCCATAAATGAACAACACTTTTGGCGTTGCCCTCGCCCCAGAATGAGGTGTCAATGTTGTGGTCATGGAGCCAGAGAAGTAGCTCGTTGATGTAATTAAACATGAGCGCTCAACCGCCCTCCCATTCTTTTGTTGACATGACAGCTATGATAACCGACAGGAGTACCAGTGACCATAGGAGAAGGGAACTGCTGACAAATGCCGCGCTTTTTATGCTAACCTCAACAAGCCAAATCCCGCCTGGTGCCAGCATCGAGTGTATAAATTTTGGGTTCTTTGGAGTTTCTTTCGTGTCATGCTGAACACAGTGAAGCATCCCAGAGGTAAGGGATTCTTCGTTTCACTCAGAATGACGAGAACCCCAGCAAATCCTAAAAAGCCAAATTTTTTCAGGGATCTCTTTATTCGCGCTAATTCGATGCAAAATTGTCCGTGCCAGCATCTTACTGCCCAGATAGTAAACTTTGCTCAAATTGAGCCAGGCATTCCTGAAAATTGCGCCGACCAAACCCCATGCGCACATGCTGGTCGCCATAACCCAGACAACTGCTGGGCAGCAGCAGCACACCAGCTTCCTTCGCCAGCCTATGGCAATAAGCAGTGGCAGACGGCACTTGGATGCCGACGAGCGCGACTGAACCCGCCAACGGCCGTTTCCAATCAAACATCTCTCGCCAACGGGCAAAAAAAGCATCCGCCAGGTACACATTCCCCTCAATAATTTGCCGATTACGTGCCAGCAACTTGTCATGGGCTTGCAGAGCCACCATTGCCAAAAACTCACTCGGCGCGGGCGGGCAGATGGTCGTATAAAATTTCCAGTTCATAAGCTGCTGGCGCACCTCAGCATCCCGCACGATAAGCCAGCCCGCCCGCAGCCCCGGCAAGCCATGCGTTTTGGACAGTCCCGACAGGTTAATGGCACGTTCATATTGAGTAACAGCAGAAGGTAGGGGAGAAAGGCCGTTTCCCTCCAGACCCCGATACATTTCATCACAAAACAGCCAGGCTCCGTGCTTCTGAGCAATCGCTACAATCGCCTCAAACTCTTCAGGCGTGGGCAAAAAGCCAGTGGGATTATGCGGGAAGTTGACGATGATGAGCTTCGTTTCGTCCGTTACTAGTGCTTCCAGTCGAGACAGGTTAATGTGCCAACGGCCGTTACCCGCCTCAATCTCCCATTTTTTTACATTGTCCTCACCCACGATATGCTCTGCCAAATTCAGCAGTGAATCATATGCTGGTGTCAGCACCACCACCTCATCGCCAGGCGCCAACAGCGTGCGCAGCGCCGTGTAAATGCCTTCCTCCGGCGCCGTCAGCACTACCACCTCCTCAGCCGCCACACCGGGATACAATGCCGCAATCTGCGCCCGCAGTTCAGGATGGCCCTGTGACTCCGTGTAGCCCAAATGCACATCTGCCAACGCTGCCGCATCCACCTCAGCCAGCGCCAATAGTTCCCCCACCGTCATGCTCTCGCAGTCAGACGAACAGAGCAAATAAGGCGTGGTAAACTCATACAATGCAAAAAATTCCTCAATCGAAAACGGCGCAATTTTCATCACAACCTCCTTTAGAAGCTAGAGTGTAGAGTATAGAGATAGAGTTGCCTATCAATCCTCTATCTCTATACTCTATCTCTATCTTTTTGACCATCAAAACGGGAGCATTCATCATGAGTAACATTTTAGTTTCCGGCCTCATCAACATCGAAACCACCCTCAAAGTAGACAGCTTTCCGCTGACCTATGAACCGGTGCGCTATCCCTTTTGGGGCGTGGGCAGCACCGTCTCCGGCGTGGGCTACAATGTCGCCAAAGCGCTTACCACCCTGGGCGATGAGGTTCTGTTTCTCTCCCTCGTTGGCAAAGATTTACTCGGCGATGTGGTGTCAACAGCCCTGGCTCAAGACAATATCCCCAGCCAAAACGTGCTGCACCTTCTCGAGCAAACTGCCCAATCTGTCATTATTTACGAATCGTCCGGGCGGCGGCAAATTCATGTCGATTTGAAAAACATTCAGGCGTTTGCCTACCCTCTGGAACGCTGGGAAGCGGCCTTACCGGCTTGCAAGCTGGCGGTGTTATGCAACATTAATTTCAATCGGCCGTTTCTCACCCATGCCCAGGCGGCTGGCAAAATCATCGCCACCGATGTCCACACCATTTATGATTTAGACGATGCTTATAATGGGGATTTTATGGCAGCGGCTCATATCCTGTTCATGAGCAATGAAAAGCTGCCCTGTACGCCTGAAGAATGGGCGCGGCGCCTACAAAATCAGTATGGAACGGCCGTTATCGTCATCGGTTTGGGCAGTGAAGGCGCATTGCTGGCGGTGAAAGATGACAATTTTATGGAGCGCATCCCGGCCGTGTCTACCCGCCCTGTCATCAACACCATTGGCGCAGGCGACGCCCTGTTTTCCAGCTTCGTCCACACCTTCAGCCAAACCCACGACCCGTATCTGGCGCTGCGGAAAGCTGTTGTTTTTGC
>JACSSI010000721.1 GCA_014879345.1 Anaerolineae bacterium
CCGCCGCCTCGACCAAAACTGGCCTGGATAAAGACCAGATTCGAGCCAAGCCCTTCAATCTGGTCGGAAATTGTCGCTTCTGTGCCAGCGCTGATGGCGATCATGATGATGACCGCCGCTACGCCGATGATCACGCCGAGCATCGTCAGCAAGGAGCGCACTTTGTTGCGCACCACCCCTTCCCAGGAAATACGCAAGATTTCTTTGGGACTGATGATGCCGCCTGCTTCAGTCACGGTCACTGCGTCTGCTCCCGAAGTATCGGTCACTGAGCCTGTCGAAGTGACTGATACTTCGGGAGCAGACAATTCTTGTTCTATTGTTGTACTCACTGTGTCATCCTCCCATCAGAGGAAATTTTGCCGTCATAAAGCGTGATGGTACGCTGGGTTTCCGCCGCAATTTCTGATTCGTGTGTCACCATGACGATGGTGCGCCCCCGGCTGTGCAGTTCGTGGAACAGTTCCATGATTTCCAGACCCGTTTTGCTGTCCAGATTGCCCGTTGGCTCATCAGCCATGAGCAGCACCGGATCGTTGACGAGAGCGCGAGCAATCGCCACGCGCTGCCGCTGTCCCCCAGACATTTCGTTTGGCTCATGGTTCGCGCGATCCGCCAAGCCGACTGATTCCAGCGCCGCCATCGCTTTCTCTTCCCGTTCTTTGGGCGAGAGGGTTTCCTGCCGTTTGTAGACGAGAGGCAGCATCACATTGCGTAAGGCGCTGGTGCGCGAGAGCAAGTTGAAGGATTGGAAGATAAAGCCGAGCCGTCGATTACGAATCGCCGCTAACTGAGCTTTGTTTAGCCCACTGACATCTTCGCCAGCTAGAATATAACGGCCGTTTGTCGGCCGGTCTAAACAGCCCAAAATATTCATCAGCGTGCTCTTGCCAGAGCCAGATGGCCCCATCACCGCCACAAATTCGCCTTCGTCAATGCGCACATCCACGCCAGCTAACGCCGCCACCTGAATGTCGCCCATGCCGTAAATTTTTTGTAAATCGTAGGTTTGAATGATTGGTTGCATGATTTTCTCCGTAGTGCGTAGTGCGTAGTGCGTAGTTCGTGTTTCGTAGTCCGTGTTCTGCAACCGATTCACGGTTCACGGTTCACGGATTACGGTGAACGGCTCACGATTCACGCCTTACTGTGTCTGCACAATCCCCGTCGTCACTTCTTCGCCAGCTTCCAGGCCAGAAAGAATTTGAGCAAAGGAAAAGTCCATAATGCCCACTTCGACCATACGCAGTTTCGGTTCGCCATTTTCCATGACAAAGACAGCGTATTCATCCGGCGACAGTTCGCGCAGCGCTTCAACGGGCACAATGACGGCGTTGGTGGCTTGCCCACCAATCACTTCGACGGTGGCGTTCATCCCCACAGGCAAGGTTTGTGGTTTGGCAAAGGAATTGAGCTGCACGAGGGCACGAACGGCCGTTATGCCACTTTCATTCACCAACTGCGGATCAACCTGCACCACCACACCCGCAAACGTTTCGTCGGGCAGCGCGTCAAACACAACCTCCACCGCATAATCCAGCCCCACCATATTCATGTCAGACTCGTCAAGATACACTTCCAACAGGGGCGTCTCTAAATCGGCTAACGTAATAAATTCAGATGTGCTTACATTTTCACCCACATTAGCGGCAATTGACATAATCGTGCCAGTCATCGGTGCAGTTAGAATGGTGTCGGTAACTGTTTGCTCAGCCGCTTCCAGGCTCAACTGCGCCTCTGCCAGACTCAGGGCATCCGTTTGCTGATTGATGAGGGCTTGTTGCAAGGCCAATTCTGCCTGGCGCACCGCAATTTCCGCCGTCTCAATTTCATCGGCCTCTGGCCCGGTTTGAGCGGCGGCCAATGCCTGCTCGGCGTTCAGCACATTGCTGCGCGCACTGGCCGAACTGCTGTAATTCACACCAGAAGCAGCCGAATTCAAGTTAGCCTGGGCAATTTGCAGATTTTCTTGGGCTTTCAGCAGGTTGCGATCTGCGGCATCCCGTTCGTCTTCTAGCGCCTCGGCCATGCGTTTAATGCCAAATTCCCACTCACGCCCCACATCATAGGCCGTATTGTAGGCCGCTTGCGCATCTTCCAGACTGCGCTGTGCCTGATCCAGGTTGATTTGCTGAATGGTGACACTATTACTTGATGCAGATTCCGAGCCAGCGGCGGCGGAGAAACTGGCATTGGCGGCGGCTAAATCCGCTTCCGCTTTAGCAATTTCATCGGCGTCTGGCTCCCAATTCAACAGATCATCCAGCGCCGATTGCGCCACTTCCAGACTCAGCCGCGCTTGTTCCACGGAAATGTCGCTCAAACTCACACCCGCCTCGGTGGCCGTAGGGTCAGTGGCGAAGGCGGCTTGTTGCAATTGCAATTGAGCGTTTGCCAATGCTTGCTGGGCATCGGTGTCCCGCAAAGTTGCCAGCACGTCACCCGCCGCCACATCTTCACCCACGCGCACGTTCAACGTTTCCAGCACGCCTGCCGTGGGGAACGTCAGCGCCACTTCGGAAGCAGCCACAACCGTGCCTGCCCCTGTAGCTGAAATGGTGATGTCTCCTAGCCGAGAAACGGCCGTTTGCAAGGGCGCCTCTTCTGCAACAACCTGTGTCGGTTGATAAAACTGGTTGTATGCAAAATAACCACCCACAATCAGCAGCGCTACAAGCACCACGCCAATCCAAAACCCCTTTTTCTTCACCATACCATTCAACTCCTAAAATTCTTTCAACGCAGAAAAACCTACGCAGCATATTGATTTTTTGAACTTACGCAGTATAGGGAAAAAATCGGAAGAACTTTTGAAGGAATTGTTTAGACATTGTTAAGATGAAGCAAAGCGGAAACGATAAAACCTCCTGTTCGTAATTACAAAATCACAAAATTTAGTGACAAATGTCATTTGCCAATCCACCCATAATTGACTATGGTACACAGGCACATTTCAAAGCATTAAGTCATAAGATTGAGGTGCCTTTCCCCCGGATGGGTAGGTAAAATGGCGAAGCCGGTGACATCACTGTTCAGATGAAGTCCGGCGCTGTCCCGCAACTGTAGTCTGCAT
>JACSSI010000722.1 GCA_014879345.1 Anaerolineae bacterium
TTCTATCAACAATTTCTTTTTTGTAAATGTCCGAAGTTGTTTAGCAATGGCTGCACTCTAAACTCAAGTCAGGAAGAAACCCTCAAAAAAGCCAATACAGCCCTGGTCAATTATCATCACCAATTGGCTATCAGCCGCCTCTGGGGGATGGGTACTTTATCTTCATCGGATGGGCAACGATTGCCAGTCTCTGGCAAGAATCGCAAGGCGAAAACCCTTCGCCGCTATTTTGGTTATCGTCGCAGCGTCACATTTTATACCTGGACCAGTGACCAATTCAGTTTGTATGGCGGTAAGGCAATTGCTTCCACGGTGCGGGATGCAACTTATGTTCTGGATGAAATTCTAGCCAATGAAACAGAACTTCCCATTCTGGAACACAGCACCGACACCAGTGGTTACACAGAAATCATCTTTGCTCTATTCGATTTACTGGGGCTGACATTCACCCCGCGTATCAAGGATATGGCATCGCAACAGCTTTATCGCACCAACAATGTTGATTTAGAAGACTTGCCCCATGTCAGAGCTCGGCTTTCCAAACGAGCTGATACCAGCTTGTGTCTGGATATGTGGGATGAGTTTCTACGTATGGCTGGCAGCCTGAAATTGGGGTGGGTCACGGCATCATTAGCCATTCAAAGAATTCAGGCCTCCTCCCGAAGGAGCCAATTTGTCCGCGCCTTGCAGGAATACGGTCGTTTAATCAAGACAATCCACACGTTAGCCTCGTACGAAAGCGAAGAGAAACGGCGTTGGGCCAATCGACAACTAAACAAAGGGGAATCCGTACATTCGCTCAAAGCCCATTTGATTGTTGCCAATCGAGGCATTATCGGTCGTAAATCGGATGAAGGATTGCAGCATCAGATGCAATGTCTCAATCTGTTGACCAACGCGATCATTGTCTGGAACAGTGTTTACATGGCTGAGGCTTTACGGCAGTTAAAGCAAGAGGGGTATTCAGTTGATGCCAACGACTTGCGATATATCTGGCCAACGCGATTCAAACATATCAACGTTTATGGCCGGTATCAGTTCAACTTAGAGGAAGCTCGCTCACGAAAGGGACTTCGAGCACTGCGCGATCCAAATGACATCGATCCTTAGCGTTGTTTTTTTCACAATATCTATGAAAAGCCCTGTAGGGTCATTCGTATGACGGCCGTTTTCCACTGCCCAGCGACAGAAGCCGCGTAAGGAAGACAGCCCGCGATTGATGGTGCTTGGTTTGGCATCATCAACCTGTTGCCGTTCCCGTTGCCAACGACGGATGTAGCGGGCAACCAAGTGTTTCACCTGAAAGGTTCGCTTTGTCGTTTGCTCCCACCATTGCTGAAACCCTGATAAATCTGAACTGTTGTGGGATATGCAGCCTGGGAGTCATGAGGTCACGATACTGATAAAGATAAGTATCGGTAATGTGGGGTGGGTGGTAATTTAAAGGTGTGGGAGCAGGGGAATGCGCTTCAGCAAGCAGAATTCACCGGAAACTTTTTCTTAGGCGGGAACTCAGACGGAGTTTGCCCCGGTTTTTGGTGGTCTCCGTCTTGAGAGAGGCAAAAAAGCTTTCCATCGGGGCGTTGTCGTAACAGTTGCAGCGGCGGCTCATGCAAGGTAGCAGGTCGTAGTCAGCCAAAAGGGTCTGACATGGTAAAAATCTCCTTTATGCTTACTCAAGAATGGGTAGGCCATACAGCCACCAATACGGCAGTTTTGGATACGCCGGGATCCACTCTATCGGCCAGACAAACTCACCTGGCTGCCATAGCCCTTTCAACTTATCATCTAACTGACCAATCTTAACCAGTGCCTGAGAGTCCAATTGGTAGGGTGGTGTTTGCAGTTTTTGGATCAAAACTGTAATGATAACCCGTATCTGAACATCTGTTTTATAGTAAGCTTTGGAAACATCGGTCCCTAAATTAAAATCTTGCACGTGCTGCTCCCATTGCCGGATTCGGGCTCCAAGTTCCTGTCCCGCTTTTTGCTCTACCTGCACGATTCGTTCACGGGTAGCTTCTTGTACACTTTTATCAATTGAAACCAGCCGAGACTGTTCTTCTTCATCAAGCAGGATGGTTAATATTTGTAGTCGATTCAGGCGCATTAGATAGCTGCCCAATGTCAACTGTGGATAAGCGGGGTAGGTCATAGGCCAGAATAAAACATCGCTGTTTAAATATTGATCCATATCCTGGCTCATTGCTGAGATGATGTCCAGATCCCGTTTTAATTCCTCGATACCCTTTGTCATAAGCCATTTCTCCTCGATAACAATTCTTGTTTTACGGTGTAATAATTTTGACAGCACTTGGATGGACTTTGATCGTCACCGGTGTATTCTTGTAAAATTCACCATCCAGCCAAACTGTCTGTGGCGGATCCGCCTCAATGGTCACTTCCTTCCCTTGGGCATGGTAGCCATGAGCGTGTTTCATATGACCGACATTTAACACATAATGCCCCAATTCTTCACAAGAATGTCGGTCTTTACTGACAACCATCACGTCTACCATGCCGTCATCCGGAGTGATGCGGCCAATGTCAATGTCGAACCCGCCCAGGTTATCTATATTGTTGACAAAACAGGTCATTGCTTGCAATTCTGTTTTGTTGCCATCCACAGTAATGGTGTATTGGGCATGAGGGGCATTTCTTAGCACCTTGACCACCTCCATAGGATAGGCCATTAAATGATACTTATCCTTTAGATCGCGGCTGGCTGCCTGATCTTTGCTGATTCCGGTATAGGCTCGAAGCAAATAGTAACGATCATCTACTTGAGCCACATCTACCGCTCGGCGATTCTGGCTGGTGCAAATCAATCCAACCGCTTTTTGAATATCGCGGGAAATGCCTAATTCGGTCGCCACTGCGTTCCCAGTGCCTCCAGGAATGATACCCACGGTTGTTTGACTACCCATGACACCATTAACAACTTCCAGAACAGTACCATCGCCACCATACACCACCACCGGCCCCATCTGCCGCAGCTTGCCGGGCAAATTGGGTGGCATCACCAAACCGGTAAGTAATTTGTCCGCGCCAGGTTCGTTTGTGGGCACGAAA
>JACSSI010000723.1 GCA_014879345.1 Anaerolineae bacterium
GATCGCTTCTTGGGCAATCCAAGAATATAAGGCCCTGTATAACATGCAGGTCTGCTCGCTCTGGCGCAATTTCAAGCGCAGATTCTATGCGGTCTGTGCCTAACTGACGGCATAAACCCAGAAATTTTTCTTTTTGTTGGCGGGAAGCAAAGTAGGTCATCAGGCTGATGTTTGCCAACAAATCAGCCTGATCCATTGTGTTTTGCTCGCCTGATACAGTTTGCGCCTCTTTATACGCCTCGATTGCTTCTTCTGATTGACCCAGGTGAGCCAGGATATTTCCCCACAGCCAATATATTGTTGCCGATTGATCATCTTGCATAATTTGAGGCAAAGCTGCCATCGTATCCTGTAAGGAATGTTGAGCGGCTTCATACTGACCAACAGCATACAGGGCAGTGGCGTTAACAATAGCTGATATATGGTCAGGGTGTGTGGTTATTGTGATTTCGCTCGGTTCTTGCAGCAAGGCGTATGCATAAGCAGGGTCAGCCATCAATGTTACGGTGACGGTCTGCGAGGTTTGGCTGATACATTTTCCCGCGATAATGACTAAAGTTTCCAAAATCTCTGACTGGGCAACGGCCGTTTCCAAATCATTTACCGGCTTAACCTCCACAGTACGGTCAAATGCTTGCGCTAACTCATCCAGGTTCTTATCAATGGGTGGCAGATAATTCACAGTTGAAGGGCAATCTATAAAATCACTGGAAAGAATCAGACTGGTTTTAGGCAAATCTGGAGGGGGCATCGTAAAAACCGGAGGCCGGTTCAGCCAACTATAAATTAAATACAAGACGCCGATAACAACGAAAACGCCAATGCCGCCAAGGATGAACCAGTGATATTTTGGACGCGGCTTGATATCAGGTATTGTCTCTTTTTCGATTGTTGTTTCTGGGGCAGGTTCTGGGGGTGCTAGAACAAGCTGTACCTTTTGCGCTAACTCCTCTAGACTTTCTCTTCGATCACAATATTCAATGAGGGAAACGATCTTGGTCCGGCGATTGTCTCCACTCAAATCATCATAGGATATTCTCAAGTCGAAACAGAGCTCACGTAACTCATTTTCGTTATAGCGTTCAACTAACGCTTCTTTTAATTCCACAGGATCAAGTGTGTTCTTTTCATTGCCTGTTTCATTTTGAGTTTGTGACACATAAACCGCCTTTACTCCACCACGGGTAAAATCAGCGCCGACGGCCGTTTTCCATCATGAAACAGCGTTTGCGCCTGCACCACCATGCGGGTGCTCGTCAGAATCGGTTCGCCCGTACCCAAATTGCGCCCAATACGCGGATGCGCCCCACTCGACACCTGCAAGCGAATACATTGCCCGGGCTGGAACTGGTACGCAGTCGCCGCCATGTCGATTTCAACACGCAGGCTACCGTCTGGTTGTGGCTCGCCTTTCCCTGGTTCCAGACGTAGCAAGCCGTCGCATAGGTTTAGAGAACGGCCGTTTTCATCCACCACACACAGCCGCGCAAAAAAGTCCGTAAACTGGCTGCTCGACTGCACATACAAAATCGCCCTGACAGCCCCGATAATCGTCAATGGCGCCAACAACGGCGGCGATGTAAACACCAACACATCTGACCGTGCTTCCAGTTCACGGTTGTCAACCGCTCCCGCATCCGTGGAAAGCAGCGCCCCACCCACATTAGGCGTAGGGTCTGCGGGATCATAACGGTAATGGTCAGGCGCATCGTTAACAGGTGGATTGAGAGGAGATAAACGACCTCCGGGTCTGTCCGGACGGTCACTGAGCTTGTCGAAGTGGCCCGCACCCTGCAAATAATAAGCCCGTTCCTGGCTGGGTGGCGGCCACGCCTCAAACGCTCGCCATGCCTCAGCACCCATCACATAAAGCTGCACCGGCTTATCCGGCAGCCCATTCTGATTTCCTTTCAGATGCACATCAAACCACGCCAACGCCTCGCGCATTGTGCCAGCCTGTTTTGCTAAATCGTAATGACCCCAGTTGTAAATGGTGAGAAACGGCCGTTTCCCCGCCGCCGCCAAAAGTGCATAATCCTGCAACAAACCCGGCAGGAACAAATCATACCAACCCCCGATAAAATGCACCGCCTGCGTCATCTCCGCAATAGCAGGCTTCATATCCACAATCTGGAAATAAGCATCATCCTCATGGCGAAAATGCTCGACCCACTCCTGAAAAAACGGCACCTTTTTGCCCAAAACCACCTCATCGGCCGTATTCAACGGCAGATGAGCAAAGCCAGGAGCCAACGCCTTATTTTGCACATCAGACTGCATCACACGCCGCACCCGCTGCCACATCGGCAGCCCCGGAGCAGACATGGCATCGATGATATACATCCACCGCAAAATCGTGTCCAGCGCATGACCATTATCAGCCAAATCCACCATATTAGACTGCGTAACCAGCGGCACCAGCGCCTTCAACTGCGGGCTGCCGCTGGCCGCCGCTGCATACTGCACATAACCCAAATAACTCGGCCCCCACATCCCCACATTGCCATCCGACCAGGGCTGCGCCTCAATCCAATCCAGCGTCGCCTGCCCATCCATCTTCTCCGTGACAAATGGCTCAAACTTACCGCCTGAATCATGAATGCCGCGTACATCCTGGCAAACCACGTTATAACCACGCTCCGCAAACCGGTTAGAGATGAACGCCATAGGCTGCCCCATCGTGCCGCTTCGTCCATACGGCGTACGCATCAAAATGGTCGGCAGCGGCCGGTTAGACTTGGGCCGGTACACATCCGTCGCCAATTCAACCCCGTCTGGCGTCAACAGCCGCACATGATGATCCACCTTAACCTGATAGGTTGCCGGAGGCAGGCTGAAGGCTCGCTCCCAAATTTTTTTGCGGAAAAGATAACTCAGCGTCAGGCCAACACCAGTAACCCCTAAACCAGCCAATCCAATTTTTGATTTACTATCCATGTGATCCCCTTTCACCCATTATATTGTCGAATAGGCTTTGAGATCAACAAGAGACAGGCATTGGGGGGTGCGGTTAGTTTTTGTGTAACAAAGCAGACTACAAAAGTCTTGCCAATATTAATTGGCATTAA
>JACSSI010000724.1 GCA_014879345.1 Anaerolineae bacterium
GCCGAGGCCAGAAAAAGGACACCGTAAGCCACTTCGTCTGGCGTCGCTACGCGGTTGAGCGGGCTTTGACTGCGAACTTCATCCCCTTGAGGTCCACTCAAATGCGCCTGCGCCATTTCAGTCTCCACAAAACCAGGTGCGACTGTGCCCACAAAAATATTGTATGGCGCGAGATATTTTGCCAGGGATTGTCCCATTGCATTCATACCCGCCTTGCTGGCGCCGTAAGCAGGGGCAACAGGTTCTCCCCGAAAAGCGCCCCGCGATGAGACGTTGACGATGCGCCCATGACCTTGTTTTATCATGTGCTGCCCGGCACAATACATCGCATTGGCTGCGCCAATTAGATTGGTATCCAGGATAGCACGCCATCGCGCCTGCCACGCTTCATAGCTAACTTCAGCGAGAGGATGGTCTTCAAAGATGCCTGCGTTGTTGATGAGGATATCGAGACGGTTGTAATGGGAAACGGCCGTTTCCACCATAGCTCTCACCGCTTCCGCATCCTTCATATCCGCTTGCACAATCAAATGTCCATCACCCGCCAACGCAGCAATCGTTTCCTCAGCCGCCTCCAGATTGTTGTGATAATGCACCACAACCTTCGCGCCACGTGCCGCAAACTGCTGGGCAATGGCGCGGCCAATCCCCCGCGACCCACCCGTCACCAAAACGACCTTGTTTGTAAAATCCATTTTTCTTTCTCCCAATCTGCCTACGCCCGTCGCCACGGGTTAATCCCCTGCAATTTACAGCGCCGCACCACCAGCCAGATGTAAATCACATCAAACAAAAAGACAAAAACGTACAACACATTGACCACCGGTGTCTGAATGCCGTCAGCCAGCATAAATGCATACGCAGCCAGGGAACCCAGCCATTTATTGAGGGCAATATAAAATGACTGTCCATCCACATTCCCACGACTGATGAGCATCGTAATAAACAACAACGACATGATGAAATTCAAACCAAAGCCCGTGTAATAACTGCCGCCCTGAATTTTGAGCGGCAAGAAGTCTGGCACTTGTCCATTTACGACCACGTTCCACTGATTTTGAATCCAGAATTCTTGTATGCAGGTGTAAATGACGAGCAATGCCACCACGATCCCACCCAAAACAATCCACGTAAAGTATTTTTTGACGATGGGATGGGTGAAGTATTTGCGCCCATATTTCAGCACGGTGTACAAAATGACAAAATCAAACAACATCCAGATGAAGTTACGCGCCTGAATAACCGTCGCCGGACAAGATGCCCAACTAGCAGGGCAGCCGGTCTCAATACCCAGGCCAAATATAATTTCCCAGGCCAGGTTGCCACACAGTGCCACCACTGGCATGCCATAGGACTGGTCTTTGAAGCCACGATAAATGATGAAGATATATGCCAGCAGCCAGAATACACCTGAGAGCATGGCAGTTGCTAAAAGCCAGAAATGATTAATATCCAGGGTCATGATTTCCTCCGTTGCACTATTTGGGGTAGCCAATAGTATCGCCTAAAGGAAAGGATTTGGAAAGGAAAACGGCCGTTATCCATCCTAAAAAATCAATCTGCAACAATTACGATATTTCAGATAAAATAGACGCGATGATATTTTGACCGTTCGCATCGAAAACAGGAACCACCAAATGAGCCAGCTTTACGAGAAACCACTTGAACTGCTGCAAACCCTCATCCGGTACGACACGACCAATCCTCCAGGCAACGAAGGAGAAATCGTACACTACCTGCAAAACCTGCTCAAAGACAGTGGCCTGGAGACCACCATCCTCGCCAAAGCCGACAACCGCCCCAACCTCATCGCCCGGCTACCGGGACAGGGCATGGCTCCCCCACTACTCCTGCAAGCCCATACCGACGTTGTCACCACTGCCAATCAGCAGTGGACACATCCTCCCTTCGCCGCAGAAATTAAAGACGGGTTTCTTTGGGGGCGGGGTACACTGGATGATAAATGCGGCATAGCGATGATGGTAGCCGCAGTTTTACGCGCCAAAGCCGAAAATACACCACTCCCTGGCGATATCCTCCTGACACTCGTCTGCGATGAAGAAGTGGATGGTGCTTATGGCGCAAAATTCCTCGTTGAAAACCATCCCGAGCAGTTTACAGGCGTCAAATATTGCCTCGGCGAAGGTGGCGGCCCCACAGTAACAATAGGAGGTAAAAAATTCTACACCATCATGGTTGCCGAAAAGCAAGCATGTCCGTTGCGCCTCACAATTCATGGCCCCGCCGGACATGGCTCTATGCCTTTCTACGGCGAAGGTGCTATGCACGAACTAAGCCGCGTTCTCAATATACTCACAACGAAGCGGCTCCCTGTCCACGTAACCCCAGTCGCCAAACAAATGCTGACGACCATCGGTGACAACTTACCATTCCCCACCGGCTGGGCGCTAAGGCAAATGACCAATCCAACCATGACTGACCGTATGCTGGCGCTGTCCGGATCAGCTAGCCGCTTACTAGACCCGCTGCTGCATAATTCAGTCAGTCCCACCATCGTCAACGGCGGACATAAGATCAACGTCATCCCCAGCGAGATTAGCCTGGATTTAGACGGTCGTTTACTCCCCGGATTCCACCCCACAGACATGCTGCGCGAACTTCGTCACCTGCTCGGCTCCCATATTGGCCTGGAAATCACACGCTACGATCCCGGCAAGTCAGACGTCGATATGCAATGGTACGACACCCTCGCCGACATCCTGCGTGATGCTGATCCAGAAGGCATTCCTGTGCCCACCATGCTCAGCGGCGTCACAGACGGCCGTTTTTTTGCTAAACTAGGCATCCAAACCTACGGCTTCCAACCCATGCACCTGCCCACCGGCCTCATCGACACCATCCACGCCGCCGACGAACGCATTCCCGTCGAAGCAATGGATTTCGCGGCCAACGCAATTTTCCAGGCCATCCAACGGATTGGCGCAAATTAAAAAAACAGTATGACTATTTTCATCCTTCATCTCTCATCTTTCATCCTTTAGGAGGAACACGTGGCAAAAAAATCACTAGGTTACACCGAATTAGAATGGACTTGCCCTTTTTGCG
>JACSSI010000023.1 GCA_014879345.1 Anaerolineae bacterium
GCGGATCATGTTTTTGCCAGTCACCAACGCATCTTCTCCCGCCTGTCTCGCCCAGGTTTGCGCGATTTGAGCCATTTTGGGCGAGATGGCGCGGTGAAAAAACCTGTTGTTGCGGCGACTATTCGCCGCGCCATCCCGCCCCTACCTTGTAGCGTCGCTAAATTGAGAATTGCTGATCCTCTATGTTCCTGCTTTACCCTCGATTATTCAAATGAATATCTTCGGAGTAGCGATTGTCCAGATGGCGTAGTTTCTCGCCAACGGAGATAGCGATATTGCGCATGACTTTCATGCCGATGCGGGGATGACGGTTGATGAGTGCTTCAAAATCCTGGTGGGTGAGGGCGACCATTTTGACATCTGTGGCAGCAACGGCCGTTGCCGTATAAGGCTGTGCCGAAACCAAAGAAATCTCTCCCAAAAAGTCACCGCGATAAACATGCCCGATCAGCGTGTCATGGTCTTTTGCTAAAATATCCAGCTTACCATCTAGCACCATATAAAAATGCTTGCCTTGCTCCCCTTCGCGCAAAATGACATCCCCTTGAGCAAATTCGATGACCCGGCAAATCCCGGCAATCTTTGTCAGCTCACCTTCCTCCAACCCTTGAAAAATGGCGATATGACTGGTCGCCTGATTGACCGCAATGCCTTGCCGTTTTTCTTCAAAGCCCTGGCGCACCAAATCAAAAATCTCTCGACTGGCAGCGGTGAGATGCACGTCATCAATATCCAGAGGGACGTTCAGTTTTGCCATTTTAATGGTGTCGAGCCGTTCTACCTCATGGAACACAAACGATGGGCAGTAGGCGACTGGCACAAAGCCCAAATTGCTTAAAGTGCGTTGAATACTGGGCCAATAGGCGCTAACAGTGATTTCGATATATTCTGCGCCATACACTTGTTGCGCCCACAAATCCAATTCCTTGAGCAAAAAACCAGCCACATCATCGCGCAAATCGATCAATTCTAACACTTTGATGCTGCGGCCAATATCGTCCAGGGTGAAACCGATAGCGCCCACAATTTTGCCATCTTGCCGGGCGACCAGGTAACGAGAGTTGCGTGATTCGAGGAAGAAAAGGCCATAACTTAGCTGCAAATTGCCAAAGACATGCCGTTTGGCCAGGCGACCCCGTTCAATTCGCAGGAGATGGGGCAGCACGGATTCTGTGAGTTCTTCAACCTGAAAGCCTGTGCCGATGGGGTATCCGTCTACATCTTCCACAGCAATCAGGTCGTTGCGCAGTCCGAGGTTTTCTAAAGCCAGTTGTCCCAGTAAAAAGGCTTCCGGGATGACGCGAGGGTTGTTGGCGCGTAAGTCGCGGGCTGGGCCAAAGGTGCGAGCCATCATCACCAGACTTTCCCGTTTATCGAGCAGCACTTTTTGAGGCATGAAGCCGATGGGGCGTAGATCATGTTTTTCTGAGATGCGCTGGGCAAAGGGATGGGCTGTACGACATTCAGTGAGGCCGAAGTGGAGGCGTTTGTCGGCAAATTTGAGGCGTGCTTCCATCAAGGCGGTGCCTACACCCTGGCTGCGATGGTCGGGATGAACGGCCAGCCGTCCAAATTCACCGCATAGATCGGCGTAGGCGCCCACCTCAAAGTAGACTGATGCAGTGCCTACTACTTTCGCATTGTGTTCTGCCAGAAGGAATAGGTAGCTGTCCTGATAGATGCTGCGTTTGAGCCATTCGTCGTTGTAGAATGCTTGGTAAGGGTAGTTTTCACCATAACTGCTGTAGAACAGTTCACGTATGGCTGGTAGATCGGTTTCGGTGACGGGGCGGACGTTTATTTGAGCCATGCTCATATCTCCATGCCTGGTTTGGGACAGTTGAGTTGAAAGGGTACTGCCTGTTGACAATTAAACCATGCTCACTGTGGCTGATTTCTGACGATGCCACTTCTGAGTATACAACGGTGACGATTCCATTGTACCTGACAATAAGGGGGATGTGGATGGTTTTTTTGGGGGGATTTTATTTGATGCTCTAATGAAAATCAGATGGTGAATAAGGAGGGCTATGTTACAATTTGCCGACGAAGTGACGGGATTGCAAAGGTGCAAGGCGGTTGGTTTTGAGGATGTGGTATGGCGAGAGCATTGGTTGATATTCGAATTTTGCAGCGTGAATATTTATTGGCGATTAGCCGTGCGTTAACGGCCGAGCTTGATTTGCATGATGTGCTGCGTATTATTTTGCAGGCGGCTGTTGAGATTGTGTCTGGGCGGGCTGGCATGATTGTGTTGGCTGATCCGGATAGTGAGATTCTTCGTGTGGCGGCTGTGTATGGGATTCCGCCTCATTTGGTGCAGCATTTTGAACCGCTGGTGCGCGGTGTGCCGTATCAGGAAGGGCAGGAGCAGGATGCGCTGCCGGAGTTGATGGCACGGTTGCAGGAGATTGCACAGCAGGCTAATTTGGGTTTAACGGCCGTTACCCGCATCCCCATGATCAATCGAGAAGAACCCATTGGCTTGATCTACGTTTTCCAGTCCGGGAATTACCGTTTTGGGCCTGATGTGCGTGATTTGTTACGCAGTTTTGCAGAGCAGGCAGCGATTGCGGTGCGCAATGCCCGTTTGTATCAGCAGGTTAATAAGGAGAAGCAGCGACTGGATGCCATTTTGCAGCAAAGCGCTGATGGCATTATGATTTTGGATAGGGCGCTGAAGATTCGCCGCTTTAATCCGGCGGTTAGCAATATGACGGGCTGGTCGCCGGAAGATGCCATTGGCCGACAGCACAGTGAAGTGATTGAATGGCAGCGTTTGCGCACGAATACGGATTTGTATGAGGCGGTTGCCAATGGCTGGCCGCTGCCGGGAGCGGCGCATATTTATGTGGAAGGTGACTGCCGCCGACCGGAAAATCACTCTCACCAGATGGCGGATGGCAAGCTGATCAGCCTGGGTATTACGTATGCGCCGTTGTTGGATGAAAACGGCCGTATGACTGACATCATCGCCAATATTCGTGACCTGACCCGATACCGCGAAGAGGAAGAGCTGCAAAAAACGTTTATTTCCGTGGTGAGCCATGAGCTTAAAACACCTGTCTCGATTATCAAAGGGTATGCGGGTACGTTACGGCGGCAGGATGCGCACTGGTCGCCGGAGATTTTGGACGATTCACTGAGTGTGATTGAGGAAGAGGCGGATAGTTTAACGGATTTGATCGATAATTTGCTGGAGGTTTCCCGTTTGCAAGCGGGTACGTTTACGCTGGAGGTGAGTGATGAGGTGATGCTGCCTAAGATGGCAACGGCCGTTATACGCAAGTTTAGCAATCAGACAGCCAGTCACACATTTTCTGTCGATTTTCCACCAGATTTCCCTACTATTTGGGGAGATGAACGCCGCTTGAATCAGGTTTATAACAATCTTGTCAGTAATGCGATAAAATACACGCCGGACGGTGGCGAAATTTCCGTGACCGGTGAAGTTCATTCAGACTATGTGACGGTGTCGGTGCGTGATGAAGGCATTGGCATTCCGGAACATGAACAGCACCGTATTTTCCACAAATTTTCCAGACTAGATAATGCGTTAAGCCGAAAAACTGAAGGAACTGGTTTAGGTTTGTTTTTATCTCGTGCCATCATTGAAGCCCATAACGGCCGTCTTTGGTTCAAAAATAACGAAGGCGAGCCAGGTACCACATTTACATTTTCATTACCCCGCGATTAAATAAAGCGGTGTAATCAAAAAATAAAGGCGGGGATTGGGGAATTAAAGGGATTGATTTTCTGGTTTGATCCTTTTATCCCCTAATCCCCGCTGTCTTTTTAAGGAGAATTCATGCAGACACAAGTAACATGTCCCAATTGTCATACGCCTTATCCGGCGCAAGTTTTTCAGCTTCTTGATGTGGGGCAGCAACCTGAAATTAAAGAATATATTTTAAGCGGGCAGCTCAATATGGCCGTTTGCCCCAATTGTGGGGCAGGTGGGCAAATTTCCACGCCGCTGGTTTACCATGATCCGGCGCACGAACTGTTTATGACCTTTGTGCCATCAGAAATGAACCTGGATCATATTCAGCGGGAGCAAATTATTGGCAGCATGGTGCGCCAGATTATGGATGCTACGCCGCCAGAAAAACGCAAAGCCTATATGCTCACACCGCAAACGGTGCTGACTTATCAGACCTTTATGGAAAATATTCTGGCGACAGAAGGGATTACCAAAGAGATGATTGCCCGGCAGCGTGAACAGTCGGAATTGTTGGGCAAACTCGCCAATGCCGATACCGATGTGCGAGATTTTCTCATTCAAGAGAATATGAAATTGCTTGATGAACAATTCTTTGCCATGCTGCAACAAATTATCGACTATGCCTCTCAAATGAATGATGACGAACAGATGGTGAAGCTGACGAATCTCCGGGCTAAATTGATGGTTAGCACGCCAATCGGTAAGGAGATTGAGAAACGGCAAATCGCGCTGCACGCATTTAACCGGGAGGCTAAGGCACAGGGTGGCGTGTCTGCGGCTTTGCTATTGAAACATATTTTGCGCAATCAGGAAGATGACGCGGTTGTGGATGCCCTGGTGATGAATGGGCAGGGAGCGCTGCGCTATGAGTTTTTCCGCCAGTTCTCTGAAGAAATTGAGCGAGTGGAGAAAGAAGGCGATCTGGTTACAGCACAGCGTCTGACGGATATCCGTACGCGCCTGGTGAAGGTGTATGATGAGATTCGTGAACAGTCGAACCGGATGTTGGCGGAAGCGGCTGAGACGTTAAAGTTGCTTTTAGAGGCGCCGGATATGGAAACGGCCGTTGCCGAAAACTTCCAACGACTAGACGATGCCTTTATGTACTTCCTCATTCAGCGGATCAATCAGTCAGAAGAAGCGGGCGATGCGGCACAAGCGGCTAAATTGCGGCAGGTGCAAGAAACCATTGCCGAAGTTGCTGATGCTCAAGTGCCGCTTGAGATTCGGTTATTGAACCAGATGCTGGAAGCTGATTCTGATGCAGAGCGGGAACAAATCTTGGATGAAAATCCGCAGCTTGTGGTTGAAGAGATGCTGCAAGTGTTAGATGCCGTTCAGCAGCAAGTAGAGCAGCAAGGCCAGGATGATGTTCTGGCAAATGTGAAAGCAAGTAAAGCGCTGATTAGAATGCGGTTGCAGGCATAAAAGGAACGCCGATAAACGCGGATTTTAAATTCGCGTTTATCGGCGCTTTAAGATTTTTGTTTAATGGGGGGAGTTGTCGAGGCGGAAACCGTGACCGCGCACGGTGACGATGTAATTATGCTCATCGACTTCCGTTAGCCGGTCACGCAGACGACGGATAAGCGCATCAATTGCCTGTTCCGAAACGCCAATGCCATCGGTGCCAGGCCAAACCGTATCAATGATTTGGTCGCGGCTGCACACCGCACCATCTGCGTCGTAGAGTAATTTGATAAGACGGAATTGAGCCAGAGACAGAGGCGGATCCAGCGGCTTGTCGTCGATGGCAATGGAGCGTTGTGCTTCGTCTATGGAAAGCGTGCCTTCCAATGTGGGTGGCTCAAAGGTGAGCGGCAGGGTGGCATCTGTGCCGACGAAGACGAGTTTGACACAGAGGGCGATTTGAATTTCGTCGCCATCTTGCAGGGGTACTGTGCCGGTGACTTGGGTGCCGTTGAGATGGGTGCCATTTTTGCTGCCGAGGTCTTGGAGGAGATAACGGCCGTTATCATTCAAAATCTTAACATGATGACGAGAAACCTGGCGTTCTGGCAATACCAAAGCACTCTCCCCGCCACGTCCGATAATGTATTCGTCACGATCAATCGTCCACCGCTGTCCGACAAGCTGTCCTTCACGTTCAATTAAAACTGGTTGTTCTTCCATGAGAATCGTCCCTTCCTGAGAAAGTCATTCTAGCCAAATTAGTTTATAATACCCTTAAATTTGGTAACGACAAAAGCTTATGGTGACACTTCACACAAACAGTATTTTACGCGAACGGTACAAGATAACCAACATTGTAGGTCAAGGGGGTATGGGTTCCGTCTATCGGGCGGAGGATTTGCGTTTACCGGGTCGTCTTTGTGCTATTAAGGTAGTAATACCAGATCCCAGTCTAACACCAGAGCAGCAAAAGCAAGCACAAAGCCAGTTTTTACAAGAAGCCAGCATTCTGGCACAACTTGATCACCCCAATTTACCGAAAGTTTCTGACTTCTTTTCGGAAGAAGGCCAGGACTTTTTGGTAATGGATTTTGTGCCTGGGGATGATCTTAAACAGATACTGGATGCGAATCAGGCTCCTTTGACAGAAAACCAAGTGCTTAAATGGGCATCTCAAATTGTAGATGGTCTGTCTCATTTACATCAGCAAACGCCACCCGTGCTGCATCGTGATATCAAACCAGCCAATATCAAGCTCACACCTGATGGGCGTATCAAGCTCGTTGATTTTGGCTTGGTGAAGCTGATGGCACCGGACGATGTGCGCACGATCACTGTCGTACAAGGGCGTGGCACGGTTTTATATACGCCGTTAGAGCAATATGGTGGTGATAGTGGACACACAGATGTGCGGACAGACATTTATGCATTAGGGGGAACCCTTTATCATTTATTGACGAATACACCACCGCTAGACGCCAAGTCTCGTTTTCTCAATCCACGTAAGTTGAAACCACCCATTGTCCTCAATCCCAATATCTCCCAGACCGTGTCTGATGCCGTGATGTGGGCCATGCAGATGCATCCTGATGATCGCCCCCATACGGTGCTCTCTTTTTTTCAAGTGCTGATGGGGAAGGAACCGCTGCCTGGAATGCAAACGGCCGTTTCCACAGAAAATCAGTTCATCAATGCGCTTAAAGAAAACTGGGTGGCACTGGCAGTAGCATTTGGCCTGTTTTTTGTTGCTATCCTGTTAACCATTTTGTAGAGATTGTTGATGAACTCCCTGGACCTTATCTGCCCTCGCTGTGGCAGTAAGAAACGCCAAAACAAAGATGGTTTTACCCCTGCTGGTAGCCAGCGTTACCGCTGTAAGCAGTGCCAAACACGATACACACCAGAGCCTAGAGAGCATGGTTATGATGAAGATGTACGGTTGCAAGCGTTGAGCCTTTATTTAGAGGGATTAAGCTTGCGCGAAATAAGCCGTCTGCTCAGTGTAAACCACCAAAGCGTGGCAAACTGGATTCATGGTTATGCCAACCACATGCCTGCAAACTTGCCCCCCAGCATTTTAGAAATTGCCATCCTCGACGGTTTTTATACACCGCCAAAAAGCTTGCGTAAACGACAGCCTCAGTCCATATCTGACTAGCGCTTACAACAGTTTCTCTTGACTGGCATGTCCGTGAAAGCGGGTATCCAATTCGTGAATTTCTTCTCTAACAGGAATGACCAGTACAGCAACGTTGATTAGAAAAATAACACCACGATGTTAGACAACTCCTCCTGATTCGTTGACATATGATCCCCTCAAGGCTAACATAACCCCAGTCTTTTGGTGAAGTGAAAAAGATTACGAAATCTAATCATCTATTATGAGCTGGCTTATATTGATAAGCCTAACCCTCATTCAAGGAGAATCTAAATGGCAAGTGTAACCTACAAAAATGTCTACAAAAGATTTGGAGACGTCACCGTTATCACAGATTTGAACATGGAAATTGCTGACAAAGAATTTGTTGTCTTTGTAGGCCCTTCCGGTTGTGGTAAATCTACTAGCTTGCGTATGCTGGCCGGTTTGGAAGAGATTAGTGAAGGCGACATTATGATTGGCGACCGCGTTGTCAATGATGTGCCTCCCAAAGATCGGGACATTGCTATGGTGTTCCAATCTTATGCGCTTTATCCCCACATGAGTGTATATGACAATATGGCCTTTGGTCTGAAATTGCGCAAAACACCAAAAGCTGAGATCGATCGCCGCGTTAAAGAAGCTGCTGATATTTTGGGTCTGGGCAATTTGTTAGATCGTAAACCGAAGGCGCTCTCTGGTGGTCAACGCCAGCGTGTGGCTGTGGGTCGTGCTATTGTGCGTGAACCTGCCGTCTTCTTGATGGACGAACCACTCTCCAACCTGGATGCGAAGCTGCGTGTTTCTGCCCGTGCAGAAATCACCAAACTGCACAAGCGTCTGGGAACCACCTTCATCTACGTGACCCATGACCAGGTGGAAGCGATGACGATGGGTGATCGTATTGCGGTGTTGGCTGATGGTATTCTCCAACAAATCGACTCCCCACGTACACTTTACAAACGCCCCAATAATATCTTTGTAGCTGGTTTCATTGGCAGCCCCAGTATGAACTTCTTCAATGCCACCATCGTGCAGGAAGAAGGCAAGATGATTGTTGATACTGGCGATTTCCGTGTTGAGATTCCTGCAGAAAAACAGGCAACGTTTAAGGATGTTGTGGGCAAAGAAGTTGTTTTTGGTATGCGCCCTGAAAATATCCACGTGCCACAATATGCGCCTCCTGGCATTGTGGCGGCCCCGTTTGATGTTACCATTGAAGTTGTTGAATTGTTGGGCCATGAGTTGAATATATTTGCTACTTCGGGTAAGAACAGCCTGGTTGCTACGGTTGATACACGTTTGGAAGCAAATGTGGGTAACAAGATTGGTTTGGTAATGGATATGGGTCAGATGCATATCTTTGATAAGAACACTGAGATGGCGATTCGCTAATCTGACAGTTTTGTTTGATATTGGAAAACGGCCGTTTCGCAAGGAACGGCCGTTTTTTGTTGAGTAGCTTATGCCAGAATCACATTACGAAATCGGAGAAACGTTTCCCGCACAATTTGCCTGGCGCTTGCCTAACGGTGATTATTTACGAGCAGTTTTCACGGCTGAAGTGTTGGGCATTGTGGAAGCGGCAGATAAATATGTGGTGCGTTTGCTTGAGTTGGTGGCGGGCCGTCAGGAAGATGAGGATGGCGTACTCAGGCCGACTGAAGCATTTTCAAAAGAGTATTGGGCGTTGGTCGGGAAGTTGATTGGTCGCCGCCTTACCATAGCTTTTGAAGCAGATGACGGCCACGCAATACATTTTCGTTTAGAAACGCTGACGGGGGATCACAATTATTTTTATCGGTTTCCAGATTAAATAAAGGTTGCAAAGGAGCAAAGTTGCAAGGTACATATGCGATATGCAAACACCTTACCCCTTTGCAACCTTGCACCTTTTTACCCTTTAAAAACCCGTCTCCACAAGTTTGTTTGCAAAATATTATCTGGGTCGTACTTTTCTTTGAGGGCGCGGAACTGGGTGATGGCTTCATCACCGAGGAAGGCGCGGGCTACTTCTGGTCTGACGGTGCTATCTTTAGCAAAATAGAAACGGCCGTTTGCCGCCAATACAATCTCATCTAACTGCCGCGTAATCTTCAAAATCTTCCCCTGATTACTGCCCGTAATCCGAAAATCCATCGCCATCGAAAACCCATCCAGCGCGTGACTAAGCAGAAAATTATCTGGCTTGTGCCGTTTGAAAACCGTCAGGTAGTTTGGCTGACCGTAATATTGGCAGACCCGCAGTATATCGGCGAAGGCATTCTGGGCATTTTCTTTGGGGATGAAGGGTTGATATTGAATCAAGCCGCCGGAGCCGTATGATTTTTTCCAGTTTGGCACATAATCTAGCAGGAAATGGAAAGCGGCATGGGATTGCAGATAGGTTGCCCCGCCGGTGACGTGACCCGCATAATATTTCCCCAGATTAACGAAGCGTGTGCCAAAATTATTCATAAACGGGCGCATTCCCAGCCACATAATTGATTTGGGGACGATGCCAAACAGATTTTCCGGCGGATATTGGTTTTCCAGGCGCATTGTCTGGCTGGGATTGGGGTCTTCACCAGGTTTAAGGTAGTCGGCACGATGGACATCGCCGCGCCCTAATCCTTTGCCGTTGCCAAAGGCATCCATCCAGCCGACTATGTAGCTTGAATCTTCCACATTTTCGTAGAAATAATCGAACATGCTTGCCAAGTCTACTTGAGCCTGGGTGTGAACGCGCAGGTTGCCGGAGTAGATGCGTTTCATTTGCATGGTGAGCGAAGTGAAGCAGCCCAAAAGCCCGGCGCCACCGATGGCTGCGAAGAATAGGTTGTTGTTGGTTTCAGGTGAACAGGTGATGATCTCGCCTGAAGGCAGCATCATATCGAATTCGAGAATGTGTTCGCCGATGGTGCCGACTTGATAGGCGTTTTTGCCATGCACGTTCATACCGGCGCAGCCGCCAATGGTTGTTTTGGAGGTGCCAGTGACGACGGGCGGCCACCAGCCATCTTCTAGAATGTATTGCCACAAAGCGGAAATGGTGACACCGGGTTCCACACGCACCACGCCACTTTCTGGATTCCAGTCCAAAATACGGTTCATACGGCGCAGGTCGAGCAGGATGTTTTCATCGTTCATGGCGGCATCGCCATAGCTGTTACCGCCACCACGCAAGCCTACGGAACGGCCGTTTTTCCGGGCCAGTTCAAATACTTTTGCCAATGACTCGATGGTGGTCGGGCGGTAAACATAGCTCATGCCGCTGGAGGCGCCGCCCCAGCTTTCTACCCGTTCTAAATGTTCTTCTGGTAAAGAGGCAGAAAGGGTCAGGGTGTTATCAATCTGTTTATTGTTTTTTTGTTTTGCCATTATTAATTCTCGTTTGAACTCTGGTTCCAAACCTGACAAGTTTAATCAGGCGTTGGCTTTGATAGACTTGTGGCAAAGCGCAGTTGCGTAAATGTTTGTCACCTGAGAGAAAGCTGTCAGGTTTTGCTGCAAACGCTTAAAAACTGAGCCGCCGGAAAATGAAGGATGGGATATGGCGCACAATCATGCCAACCAACGACCATCGTGCCGGGACGTACACAATCTGGCGTTTTTTGTGAATGGCGGTAAGCATTTCAGCCGCCGCTTCCTCTGGCGATACCACCCAGAACGTTTTAGGTGCATTTTCAAGCAGGACGGTATCGACGAAGCCGGGTTTGATGGTGGTGACGGTGACACCTTTTTTAGATAAACGGTTGCGCAGGGCTTCCAGGTAGGTATTGAGGGCGGCTTTACTGGTATTGTAAACAGGTGAGCCGACGCGCCCCCGGTCGCCGGCGATGGAGCTGATGCCGACGATTTGACCGGCTCCGGCTCGTTCAAAACGGGTGGCTGCCAGGTTTAACCAGGCGATGGCACCCATTAAGTTGACTTCGATCATCGTTTTGTCTTTTTCGGTATCGTATTCATCTACGGCCACGGTGGGTTGAACGCCAGCGACGTAGATGATGAGGTCTAGTCCCCCTAAATCTTGCACGATTTGGTCGAAGAGCATGGGTATGTTCTCATTGTCGGTGACGTCGTGGACGTAGAGGGTGGCGGAGGGGATTGACTGGCAAACGGCCGTTAACAGGTCTTCTCGTCTGGCTAAAGCCGCAATCATATAGGCTTGGTCTGCCAATTGACGTACCAAAGCTGCGCCAATGCCAGAAGAGGCGCCAATGACAATAGCACGTTTCTGATTGTGTAAGGGTAATGAAAAATTGTTTTTGGGTGACATCTATTTTGCCTACTTGAAGTTTTTTATTGATAGTATCTGATTCGATCCATGTAACATGACGGTTAACCAACGGTCAAAGTACCATGCTTGATTTTAGCACATGGCATCAGGATAGGAATATGAGGTTTGTCATGAAAACAGGTGTGAATTGTTAATGATTGGGTGGGATGTTATCAATCATCAATCAAAAATCGCTAATCGTTAATTAGTAAAGGTAAATGGGGTTACTGTAGATCCAGCCACGCTCTTTTCCCTGGAAGGGGATGGTGGCTTCGATGCGGTAGGCGCCTTCTTCGACGGGGATGTATGTGAGATGTGTCTTGTTTTCAACAGAGGCCACCACTTTGCCATGATGAACAAGGCGTATATTGGCAGGGATGGGCGTTTTTGCTTGCAGCGTGGCTCCGGCGTCCAGTTGCACCTTGTCACCCATGATGCCTTTGTTTATGCCGTGACCCGTAAAGCGGAAATTGTTGGTGGGATGGGGCAAATCATAACCAACCCAGGCGTGGCCGTTTCGGATAGCGTTGAAGATCATCGACTTATCGTGCCTGATGTCACCATTGAGGCTTTCTGGAACCAAAATATGGGTGTTGACAGCACGGAACAGGTATTCGTAAGGGTAGATTTCACGGTGCAGCGGGCCAAGACTCATAGGTGTGCCGTGAGCGTCACTGTTGCCGATGCCTACGATTTGTTTGCCTTCAGCCAGCAGTTTGTCCCATAGCGCCAGTGCTTCTGGTTCCGGGGCGGTGATGTATTTTTCAGGATTGAGACCGACGCGGATAACGGTTAGATAGGCGAGTGGTTTCCATTTGAGACGCAGGTTTGTGAGGGCGATGGCAAGCTGGCTTTTGAAGCTGGACATATAGTTCCAAATTTCGATGCCGTGAAAGCCTGTTATATCCCAGTCGTGCCAGCCTAGATTGGGTTCGTTGAAGATGGGGACATCTTTTTCGATGGGGTGTGCCAGGAAGCCCATGCCTCCGGCTGCTTTGGTTTCGTCGATGAGGCGTTGGGGATCGGCGCTGAAGCTGGCGAGTTCTCGTTCTGCGCCAAAGGCGAGGAAGTGGCTGGCTTGTGGCTGGCGGCGCACGTTGTGGATCTCTTCACCAACAAGGAGGAGCACACGGCCGTTTTCGTTTTCGTAGTAGCCTTCCAGGCCATCTACCCAGATGTTGTGGTCGGTGACGATGAGATAATCGAGACCGGCTTCTATAGCGGCATCGGCAATGTCTTTGTGGTATTTTTCGCCGTCAGAGTAGGGGGTATGCATGTGCATGTTCCCCGTGAGTTCTATGGATTCAGACATCTCGCTTTATGGTTTCCTCTGTGCCAGTGTGCTTAATGTGATAATGCTATCACTTTCACATTGGTTTTCCAAGCTGGCGAGGCTGGCTATTGTGGGTATAACTGGTTCATACTGATGAGCGTTTGTTGGATATGTTTGATTTGGTTTTGGGCATTTTCCAGATCAGTCATGGCATTTTTTAGTTGCATCAAGAGCTTGTCTATGGAAGGCGTTGGTGTTGTTGGACTGGGCGGGAGGAACGGCCGTTCTTGTTCCATTAACTGTTGATAAAGTTGTTTTGTTTCTGCCATCGGCTCAATGCCCAGTTCTCGTTTGAGAATTTGGCGGCACATTTCGTATTGGTGGATGGCTAGGCCGCGCTGCCCGTTTTCCATGTAAAGCAGAATGAGTTCACGATGAATCTGTTCGCGGAGCGGATCGGTTTGTAATATTTGTTTGCCGCTAATGACACATTCTTCATAACGGCCGTGGCGGCGGTAATACCGCATCAAACGGGCTAAGGAGCGTAAATAAAGTAGATGTAAACGTTCCCGTTCTTGAATAGCCCAATCATCATAACAATCTTCAAGCAAGTCGCCAGTGTATAAGTTGACTGCATTTTCAAGTGATTCCACTTGTTCAGTTGTCATGGCTTCAAGTGGCTTGCTCAAACCCCAAATGGCTGCTTGTTCAAACTGATCAATATCAAGCCAATGATCAAATTCAAAATTTAGACTAACTTTGTCAGAGGTAGCTGTGATGAAATCTGGGTTAAAAGTTGGTTGGAGTTGGAATTCTCGTCGAAGTCGCCACAGGGCAGTACTTAAACAGCGTCTCGCATTTCGTTCCGGTTGGTCTTCCCAAAATAAATTCGCTAATAGTTCGCGTCGGAGGCCATTCCGATACTGATTTCTATATTGGCTTAAAACAATGTAGGCAAATAAATTTTGTACGATTGGTGGTAAATGAACCTGTTGTCCATGTTCATTAATGATTTGCACCCTCCCCAGTAAACGGATACGAATCTGTGCCAATGTTGCCTCCTATGTGTTGTTAAAATGTGAAATGTTGTAGTTATTACTCAAAGAAAGCTATTTCATGCCAATTTTATGCAATACAAATAATCGGCAATTGGGACGATATTGGTTACTTCTATGCCGTTACGGCGAACTGATAATTTTTGGAGTTAGTTGATGAAATCAATATCCCTATGTAGAAAAAAGGGCAGGGACTAAAAGATGAAAATCAGATTTGTTGTTTGAAGAATTGGTTGGACAACGTATTTAGAACGTTAACCGTCAGTATTGTATGGATGATGTCTTAAATACTTTCTTACTATCAAACTATAACGCGGTAATGTTGGGATGTAAATGAAATGTGTGGGAATTGTGCCAACAGTACCATTTTGTTATATCGCGGACTGGTGAGGTGAGAACGGCCGTTTCCGTCTCCCATACTCCTTTCTTCTCTGATTTTGCATCTACTTGCTCGGCTATTTGCTTGCTCATTGAGAATCCTTTCTTCACCATGCTGCTAATACAATCGGATGCCGACAAATAGACGTCTGGGTGCGGCTGCTTGACGCCTATCGAATTTCCCAGAACTTTTTATCGAGATAAGGTTGTGTCATCGTTGTTAATGCTTCCCAGAAGGTAACAAAATGCTGTGCCATTACCTCATAACCGGCTGTCATAATACTAGTTGTCATTGGCTGTTGCCTGTCAGGGCTAAAATCGGGTGCAGTAAGGTTCGTTTGCTCAAGCAATTGGGCAAAACCAGTTTGCTTTGGTGCTTGTCCGCCATACTTTTTGCCATGCTCAGATAAGTGGGTGGCTGGCGTCTCTGGTGGCAGAAGCCCGTCGCTGATCATTTTCTGCACCATTTCAGTAGAAGCAGCCGGATAATACTCATCAACCAGACCTATCATATGGCCGAACTCATGGGCCGCTGAAATTCGGTTCCAGTTTTGGATGAACATGCTTTCAATTTGTGGATCAGCAGGCGCAATTTTAGTAACAACGCCATTGAAATTTTCACTACCAACTGCCACCTGTACTGGATTGCGAATGCCAGAAGCTTGCAGATGTCTTTCAATTTGGTTCGCTCTAAAAGCGGCCAAACGCCAATTGGGGCGACCTTGTAGTGTCGGTATTACATTCTTTTCCAATATAATTGGATGGAGGTGAGCTAAATTACTAGGAATTTCTGTGCGCTTGATGGCATCAATTAAGTTCATCAAAATGCGGGGATTTACAAGATTACTTGAATTGTCCTGAAAAGCTAAACGCCCAAATTGCGTGAGCATACCTTGTAAGCGGTCACGATCTAATTTATAAGCATTACTGACATGCTTCGCTTCACCTGCATGTAAATAAGCATGAACAGAGGGGTCAGCAATCTTGTCCACAAGGTCATATTCGCGTAATTGTGCGGTCATTGTCTCAAAGTTAACGTTGCTAGATCCCCCTTGTGTCGTCAGTTTTTGTTCTTTTTCGCCACTGAAATTTTGCATATTTACCAGAGTCGCTTTGTCTACTTTTACCTTAAAATGCTGTTGCCCATTTGCTACTTCACGCACGTCCATCACTGGTCTTGCCACAATATTTTCCCATCCTGGCCTTACGCAGTGCATGTTGAATTTACCGCTCCAAAGCTGATCAATCTGATTTTTAAATCCATCGATCCATGGCTGTTTTTGGGTTTGTTCCCATTGAGATTCCAGGTATTTACTGTGAAGGGGTTTTTCTCTTCCTTCGGCACGTTCATCGGTTCCTGTGTAATCGACAAACTCAAAGTTGAGCTTAACAATGATCTTAAACTCACCGGTTAGCGGATCATACTCAGCATCAAATTTACCAATACCAGTGGATGGCGTATGATTTGTGAGGGTGTATGGTCCATTTATCTCGAATAATAATTTATCTAGCTGATTATCTACTCCATCTGGATCGGGTACTTCGGCTGCAAAATCATCTGTGCGTATTTGGCGGAGCATGGTCTGCAATTGTGTTTCCCCAAATGTCAGGCGGTAAGCGGGTTTGACTAAATATTGGAATTCAGGGTAGAGATGGAGCAAATTTTGGTAAACGGCCGTTCCATTCCCCCTATTCTCAAACTCACTGACAAAGTAATTTTTGGCTAATTCTCCCAACGTATTTGGCACAGCAAGTCCCAACTTGGGTACCTCACTGTTATAAACTTGTTCGATTGACTCCATCCGTCCAGGAAACGTGCGCATATAAACCAACACGTTGGCAAACAGCGCCGCATGATTGCCAACATGTGTTTGTGC
>JACSSI010000024.1 GCA_014879345.1 Anaerolineae bacterium
CCCTAAATCATGTGTAATCCAAATGATGGCCATGCCCAACTGCTTGCGCAAGCGTGTTACCAAGTCGACAATTTGCGCCTGAATCGTGACATCTAGGGCTGTTGTGGGTTCATCTGCAATCAGGAGGGATGGGTTACAGGTGAGAGCCATCGCAATGCCGATACGCTGCCGCTGCCCGCCAGAGAATTGGTGAGGGTAATCTTCTAATCTATCAAGTGCGTTAGGAATGCCAACCAGGGTCATCATTTCTGCGGCTCGGTTGTTGGCTTCTTCTTTGTTCATGCCCAGATGCAATTCAAGGGCTTCTGTCATCTGGCGGCCAATGGTCAGGACTGGATTGAGTGATGTCATGGGGTCTTGGAAGACCATTGCCATCTCGCGACCACGGATTTGCCGTTTTTCTTCATCAGAAAGTTGTAACAAATCACGGCCGTTAAATATGATACTGCCAGCCTCTACTTGTCCTGGCGGGCTTGATATCAACCCCATTATTGAAAGGACACCCACGCTTTTCCCAGAACCGCTTTCACCGACAATGGCCATTGCCTCACCTTCAGCTAAAGTGTAGGAAATGCCGTTCACTGCATGGACGATTCCATCTTCAGTGTAGAACTTCGTTACAAGGTTATTCACTTCTAATAGTTGGGCCATGTTACCCCGTTTGGTATGTAATTGGTTTGTTGTTTCTTGTTGTGGATGCTCCAGATATGAAATTGGGGGGGAATGAAGAATTCAATTTGAGCATCTCTCCTCTGCCTAGGGTTTCAAACTATACCTTAACAAACGGGTCTTAACAAATTATATTATGTGTCAAAACCGAAATCAGGTAACCCTCAACATGATTGTGCAAAACAATCATGAAAAATTGTATAGAAAACAGGCTAAACTGTCAATTTGGAGTCAAAGAAGGGGATTTTCAGGGTCTATTCTTGTGTTTTCTGGGTAATAGTGCGAAACAAAACGGAAACATACTTTTTGCAATTTAGTTTCACAAGCTTTTTGGGGGTTAAATTTAAGACTGTTTTCTTGGGAAGTAACTTCCGAGAAGTTGTTCTCATTGGGGTATGTAAATTGTGAAGGTGCTGCCTTGTTGGGGGATGCTTTCAACACCAATACGGCCGTTATGCCGTTCCACTACATACTTGGCAATGGTTAAGCCGACACCCAAGCCAGGAAAGAGTTGTTGGCTGCCTTCTTTTTCGAGGCGCACAAAGGCTTCGAATATGCGTTCCAAGTCAGCCTGCGGGATACCGATGCCTTGATCTGTGACGCTGATAGCGACCTCTTTTTGCGTGGGACAGAAGGCCCGAATGTGCACAGGTTTTTTATCTGGATTGAATTTGAAGGCGTTTTCGATGAGGGCTCGCAGTGCCAGGACGAGCGACCGTTTATCGGCGAAGATGTTGGCAATGTTGGGGGCGATGTCCAGGGTGACGGCGGCTGATTGACCATTGAGCGTTTCGCGGGCGGTATTGAGCGATTCGATTAAAATATCTGGCAAGTTAACATAAGCGAATTCGGGGGCGGCGGGGCGCATTTCGTAAAGAATAAGCAGGTCATTTGTGAGACCTACCATCGTATTGACATTGCGTGTGATGGAATCGAGGGCGACTTTGAGTGATTCACCCTGCATGGCGCCTTGATTAACCAATCCAAGAAAGCCTTTGATGGCTGTCAGGGGGGTGCGTAATTCGTGGGAGAGGGTGGCGATGAATTGGGAACGCAATTCTTCTTGTGCTGCCAGGTCTTCATAGGCTTTTTCTAACGAGGTGTTTTTGAGATTGAGTTCACGGATGACTGCCTGGTCATTGGTGCGTAGATGACCGATGATTTGTCTAAGCAAGGCACGAAGAAGTGTGGGATTGCTGTGGGCGATGGGGAGAAATTCTGTGTGGCTAATTTGCAACGTATGGCAAGCGGTGCAGGTGCGAATCGTGGCGGTACGGGTGGTTTCACCTAGTAAGGCCATTTCGCCGAAGTAATTGTTTGCTCCGACAACATCAATATGGATTTCTTGCCGATTGCTGGCATGGACGATAACGTCAACTTCGCCTTCGGCCAGGATGAACATGGAATCGCCTATGTCGCCTTCGCGGCAAATATCAACGCCAGCAGGGTAGTATTGAGGCTCGCTGGCCTGGAGCAGGGTTGTGATGTCTTCTTGTCCCAAGTCGGGAAAGGTTTGCTGGAGCAGTTTATAATGGTCGATTTGGGTCAAGGTATTTATCATGGTGTGTCTGCTATTGAAGAAGATTGACGCTTAAGGCCGTGAAACGGCCGTTTCCATTAATTATTTCTCGCCAGTCTAGCATGAGCCGCACACCACCAGGAAAAATTTTTACGCGCCCTTCACCACCGGGGTGGCAGAACGGGCGCGTTTGTAAAATTTTTATGCTTCTTTCACGCTGCTATTGAAAAATCACCCAGAGCGACGTATGATTTCCACTGTATAAACTGACACATTTTGGACTGGAGGATTTCTGGGGAGTCTGCCAAGAGAGCCTCCTTCTTCATCTTTTTAACCAGGAACAGGAGGTAATCCCATGACAATCCAGGCTTTTCCCAAAAATGATTTGCATAAAATAGAAACTGGCACTCTCGACGTGCCGCCCCGCCTTTTATTAGGCCCCGGCCCATCTAACGCCCATCCGCGTGTGCTGCAAGCGATTGGTATGCGCCAATTGAGCCATCTCGACCCGGCCTTCATCAAGATCATGAACGAAACCCAGGAACTGCTGCGTTACACCTGGCAAACCGACAATGAACTGACGCTGGCGATTAGTGGTACGGGTAGTGCGGCAATGGAAACGGCCGTTGCCAATGTCGTTACCCCCGGAGACGTCGTTTTAGTAGGCGTGATGGGCTACTTTGGTGAACGCCTGGTCGAAATGGCCTCTCGACACGGCGCTGACGTGCGCATCATCGAAAAAGAATGGGGCGACGTATTTGAACCCGGAGAAATTTATGCTGCTGTAGAAGAAAACCAGCCCGCTGTGGTCATGTTAGTCCATGCTGAAACCTCCACCGGGGCATTACAGCCGCTGGAAGACATCGGCGACATCTGCCGTGAATTTGATTGCCTGCTGCTTGTCGATTGCGTCACCAGTTTGGGGGCTGCCCCACTCTATATGGATAACTGGAAAATCGACATAGCCTACAGTTGTTCTCAAAAAGGATTAAGCTGTCCGCCAGGCGCATCCCCGCTTACCGTCGGCTCTCGGGCACTCGAACAAATAAGCAAGAGGTATGTCAAGACCGACACCTGGTATCTGGATTTGAACCTGCTCAAAAGCTACTGGCTCGGTGATACCCGTGCCTACCACCACACCATGAGCAGCAATATGACTTATGCCCTGCGTGAAGGATTGCGCCTCGTTGCTGAAGAGGGAGTGGAAAACCGGTGGGCGCGTCATCGTGAAATGGCTGAACTGTTTTGGGCTGGATTGGCTGACATTGGCCTCTCGTGCCATGTGGCAAATCCTGAACTGCGTATCCCCAGCCTGACAACCGTGCGTGTGCCAGAAGGCGTCGATGCCAAAGCCGTCGCTGGGCGACTGCTTAACGAATACAACATCGAAATTGCGGGTGGTTTTAGCAAACTGTCCGGTCAAGTTTGGCGTGTTGGCCTGATGGGTTACAACAGCCGTCCAGAAAATATCATGCTGCTGCTGGCCGCTTTCAAAGAAATCCTCGGTCGATAAAGCAGATGCAAGCGCTAGAGGCTGGATAGTTTATTTCCTCTAGCGCTTGCTCTGTCTCTTGTAAGTTTCATGACGACACCCCCTGTTTCTCAAGCCCTGACAGAAATGGGCATTCCCCATCGTGTATTTCAGCACAAAGGCCCGGTAAACTCGCTGGAGCAAGCGGCTGAAGAGCGGGGGCAACTGCCTGAGCAGATCATTCGCAGTATTCTCTTTCGTGTTTCGGCTGATGAGTTTGTGATGGTGCTGATGGCAGGCCCTGAGCAAATTAACTGGAAGGCACTGCGCCATTATTTAGGGGAGAAGCGCCTTACCATGGCGAGTGAAGCGGAAATGCTGCGTATTACCGGTTACCCGCGTGGAGCAGTTGCCCCCTTTGGCCTGCCTCAACCTGTGCGAATTTTGGTTGATGAAAGCATCTTTGTTCACGATGAGATTTCGATTGGCTCCGGGATTCGTGGCATTACCATCATCATGACCCGCACTGATTTGAAGCAGGCGTTGGGAACCGTTGAAATTGTGCAGCTAGGCTAAGGTTAAGCTGCTTTCTTCTTGTCCGTTGACATGATAAGCGGTTTGCCGGTCGCGGCGGCGGGCGAGTTCGCTGCTGTAGGCTAAACCAAGGGTATCTTTGTGGCGGTTGGCCCACTCTGTTAGCCGGGTATCACCCGCAGGCGGCGAATCGACGTAGAGCAAGTCAGCCATCAGCCCTTCGATTTCTTCTCGGGTGATGAGTACGTCGTTTACTATTTTTCCTACCAAGTTACCAGCGGTGTAGCCCAGGGACGGCGGGATGGAGAGCAACGGCCGTTCTCTGCCAATAATATGCCCAATTTCAGCCACCAACTCGCGATAGGTAAATGTCTCCGGGCCAATCGCGTCAATAATAGTATTTTCTCGACTGTGCCCCTGCTCGACAGCCAGTTTTGCCAAATCATCCACATAAATCGGCTGCAAACGATAGGCACCATCACCAAACACGCCAAATACGGGAAACTTGCGCAGCATCCAGGCGATATTGTTGATGAGAATATCCTCTTTTCCGAAGAGAACGGTAGGGCGCAAAATGGCGTAGGCTATACCGGATTCGATGAGTGCCTGTTCCAGCCGTGCTTTGCCGTTGAAGTATTCCAGCGGTGAGTCCAGTGATGGATTGGTGATGCTGACGTGGACGATGCGTTCTACTCCGGCTTCCTGGGCAGCTTTGAAGAGGGTGAGGGTGTTGGAAACGGCCGTTTCATGGGCAAAGGTATCATGATTAAAACGCACCCAGTAGGTGTTATACAGCACCTTCACATCGCTTAAGACAGCCACCAACTTATCAGGCTCATCAAAATGAAACGGAAACGCTTGTACTTGCGCACCAAATGGATTCTCCCGCTCCATTGAATTTGTGAGGGTGATTACCTGCTCTCCCTCAGCCAGTAATCGTTGAGCAATATACTTGCCTGAATATCCAAAAGCTCCTGTAACTGCATGAATTTGTTTGTTCATAACGTAGCGCTACTCCTTATTCTTTGAATTGCCAAAAAACCGCATTAGTGCCGTCAAACGCATGGCATCCAACGAGATCAGCATGGCAATTAAATTATCGAGTTGGTTAAAAAAGCCTTTCATCGAGAGCATCCGTTCCTGATAAAAAGCTGCCAGGTCTGATTCCTCTGGTGGAATTTCTGCCCCGTTCATGATGTCCAAACTTTCACCCACAGTACGCAATGCCAGGGCAAACTCGTTTTTCTCGCGCTCTTGCATGATGCTTCTCATCACTTGCCAAAAATCTGCTTCAGCAATGTAATAATCTTTACGGTCGCCGACCTGTACTTGCCGATGCACCATGTTGAGCCGCTCCAGCATACGCACATTGGTACTAACAGCACCTTTGCTGACGCCTACTTGCTCGACTAATTCGTCCAGGGAAACTGGGGTTGGTGACAAGTAAATTGCACCATAAATCGCACCCATTGCTTTAGAAAACCCCCAGAAATGGGTGATTCGGCTCATGCCTTGAATGAAATGTTCTCTTGCCTGAATTAAATCTTCGCTCATGTAAATCACCTGTGTATTAAACGTTTAGTATAAACTAAACGTAGTATATAAAGTGAATCGGGTGAAGTCAATGCCATTCAGGTTGTTCTCATGATTCGATAAAAAGGTAGGAAGCGTAATTGCCCCGAGGAGTCTTGAGCTTAAAAATTAAATCGGGGTAATACATGGCTGGCTGCCCGAGTAAACCCGGCTTTTAACGCATCAGCCCCCATGCATCGGGCGTCGCTTTTTAGGCGGGGGCTATTGAACTTAAAGTATTATTCCGGTAATCCCCTCTCCCCAGCCCTCTCCCCAAAGGGGCGAGGGAGCCAGGTCGACCCCCTCTCCTTTTGGGGGAGGGTTAGGGTGGGGGTAAATGGTAGTGAGGCGTTACCGAAATAAATTATTAATCTCCATCAACCCTCAGCTATGGTAAGCCGGAAGCAGGAGGTTGATTATCCGATTTTAAAAAACCTCCAGGGGATTATTTACGAAGAAGTTCTGGGACAGGTAAGCGGTTATTTATAGAAACTCGCCGCCATCAATAGGGATAATGACCCCTGTGAGGAAATCCTGGTGCAATAGATGCAAGACGTTTTCAGTGACGATTTTAGCGCTGCCCGCACGTTGCAATGGCACCCGTTCCTGGGCAATTTTATTCAGGTAGCCGGTATCTTTTCCCGGGGGTGACAAAATGGCACCCAAGGCCACGGCGTTGACAGTGATTTGAGGCGCGACTTCTAAGGCTAACATTTCAGTCATTTGCCACAAGCTGCCTTTGGCAATGCGGTAGACGAAGTGGTCTGTGGCTGGGCGGCGCAAGCGAGCATCGAGGATGTTGATGATTTTGCCTGGTTGCTGGGCAGGTAGTTGGGCTGCAAATGCCTGACTAAGGAGGAAGGGCGCACGCAGGTTAATGTTGATGATTTTGTCCCACAAGACGGGGTCGGTGTAGGTGAAGGTGTCTTCGTCGGGGAAGATGGCGGCGTTGTTGATGAGAATGTCGATGTGGCCGAAGGTAGAAACGGCCGTTTTCATCACCCGTTCCGCCGCATCCACATCAGCCAGATTGGCGCTGTAGATAGCTGCTTTCACGCCGAATGTTTCGGCTTCTTCTTTGGTTTGAATAGCTGGCCCTGCAGAACGGCCGTAATGGATAAAGACATTGCAGCCTGCTTCAGCCAGTGCCAGCACTAAGGCATGCCCGATGCGGATTGCGCCACCGGTAACAACTGCAGTTTTTCCATTTAGATCCATGAATACCTCCTGAAAGTGATGAATGATGAATGACTTGCTTTCGGTTCATTCTTCTTTTGAGGGGCAAATATCATTGAGCGTGCAGTGGGCGCAGTCAGGACGGCGGGCGCTGCACACGCGACGGCCATGGAAGATAAGCAAGTGCGAAATTTCAATCCAGTTTTCTTGGGGGATGATCTCCATCAGGTCTTGCTCGACTTTGACGGGGTCTGTGGCTGCTGTGAGACCGAGCCGATTCGACAGGCGTTTAACATGTGTATCCACGGTAATGCCTTCCGCTTTACCGTAAATCTCACCCAATACCACATTCGCTGTTTTACGAGCGACGCCAGGGAGTTTTGTCAGGTCATCCATTTCATCAGGCACGTCACCGCCATATTTTTGCAAGATAATATGCGCGGATTCCTGAATATAACGCGCTTTTTGCCGGTAGAAACCAGTCGAGCGAATTGTTTCTTCGAGTTCTGTCCGTTCAGCGGCCGCATAGTCAACAACTGTGGGATATTGAGTGAAGAGTGTTGGCGTTACCTGATTGACACGCACATCGGTGCATTGAGCAGACAGGATGGTGGCGACCAGGAGTTGGATGGGTGTTTCATAGTTCAATTCACAGTGAGCATCGGGATGGGCGGCACGCAGCCGCTGGATGAGTTCTATGATTTCATCTGGAACCGGGGAATTCTGTGTCATGCTCGTTTTCTCTCAAAAGGTTTGTTTCGACAGTGTAGATGATAGCACAATGCTGCATGGGCTTGCGTCTATTTTTCGTTAATAAATCAGGGTTGTTGGAGGATGGCTGCTATGGAAACTATGGTACTTGGGCGGTATGTACCATAGACTAAATCTGGTAAGAATTTAAAATAAATTTAGTATGGTCACTTTCGTATTCACACAATTATCAGAGTTGAGTAAAGAGATATAAGATGTATTGGTATGTAACGGCCGTTAGCTTACTTTTATTATTAGCGGCGGCAATATCACTTGTTTTTGCTTTATATGCATGGAAAAGGCGACCCGTTCCTGGAGCGGTAGCCTTTTCTGTGTTTATGCTGGCGGTGGTATTATGGATTCTTGCTTATTTGCTGCAAGTTGTCAGCGACGATCCCGTCACTAAGGCGGCCTGGGCGAAACTGCAATTTGTGGGTGTGAGCATTTTGCCTGTTGCCTGGCTGGTTTTTTCGCTGCGTTACACCAACCGGCAAGCATGGTTAACGCCTCGCCGCTGGGTGATGCTGATGTTCGTGCCATTACTCACCCTTTTGTTTACCGTCACCAATGAATTTCACCAACTTGTTTGGGTTCGGTTTGACCTGTCATTTAGTGGGGGTTTGTCTCATTTGGAGATGATACCAGGTGTGTGGTATTGGATTTTTGTGGTGTATTTGTATGGTGCGTTTTTAGCCGGTTCGCTGATGTTGCTAACATCTACGCGGTATGAAATTTCATCATTGGTGTATCAACAGGCGCTTGTTTTGTTGACTGGTTTAGCGTTGCCCTGGTTTGGTGGTGTTTTTTATGTCACAGGGATGAGTACCATTAACTTGACGCCGCTGGCCTTTGCCTTCTGTGGTTTTGTGGTAGCCAAATATCCTCTAAATTTCCGTTTTGTGAAGCGGACACCGCTGGAAAACCAGATGGTGCTTAACAGCCTGGATGCGGGTGTATTGGTTTTAGATAGCGACTGTGTCATTGTTGATGCCAATCCAGCGATGATTAAAATTGCAAAACGGCCGTTATCAACCTTCCTCGGCTCAAAATTAAGTGACATCTTCCCCAACGTTGCTGCCGAATATGACCTGTTACAAGTGCATTCTATAGAAATAGGCTGCGACGAGAGCCGTCACAATGACTGTTACGAAGTGAAACGGTTTCCTCTGGAAGATTGGCGCAAGCTTGTTTCTAGTGAAATGCTCATTTTTAATGACATTAGTGAACGGAAACAGCGAGAAACGTTGCGTGAAGATTTGACCCAGTCCATGGTTCATGACCTGCGTTCTCCCATCAGCAACTCCTTGTTTGCTTTGGAAATGCTGCGAAGCGGTACCATCCATCCCAACGATGCTGAAGGTGAACGCCTAGTAGAACTGACATTTGAAAACACAGAAAAGGTATTGAAACTGGTCAACGAAATTTTGGATGTAGGGCGTTTGGAAAATGGCACGATTCCGGTGAAATTAACGGCCGTTTCTCTCATAAAACTCGTTGATCAAGTGCTGCTCAGCCAATCACCTCGCGCCGAAGCCAAGAACATCACCCTGATACGGGACATACCGCCCGATGTGCCAGTTGCCTGGGCAGACGAGAATCTACTCGAGCGTATTGTGCAAAATCTAGTTGATAACAGCCTGAAATTTGCGCCTGTGGGGGGATATGTAAAAGTAACGGCCGTTGTCATCAACAAGCAGGACAAACAACATCGACAGATTCATGTCACCGTCTCAGATAACGGCCCTGGTTTGCCGCCATTACTGGTTGAAACAATATTCGACAAATTCGTGACTGGTTCAGAGAGAGAAAGTGGCAACGGGTTGGGTCTCGCCTTTTGTCAGATGGCGTTAGCCGCGCATAATCAAAAAATCTGGGTAGAGCGCCAATCAAAACACGGCACGGCATTCACCTTTTCTCTGGCTTTGCCGCCTCAACTGCCAGAAGACATTCATATCGAAGATGAATGGTCTGAGATATTTCCAAATTCATCTAAACCAAACCTTCTCCTTTCTCAGGCAACACCAAACTGGTAAATAGAACCAGCGCCAGAGCAAAACAGCAAACAGCCTCCTAAACCAGGAGGTTTTTTACATTCAATTCAATTTGCCTAAATGCCAAGCCATGCGTAAGATACGCAGCATAAATCATTAGAATCAGGACAATAAATATGATTGATTTTGGACGCGAAATTACCGGTAACCTGGCAGTTGCCGAATCGCGAGAATGGTTAGTAACCAATGGCATCGGTGGTTTTGCCTCAGGCACCATCGCTGGGCATTTAACTCGGCGTTATCATGGCCTGCTGATGGCAGCCTTAAAGCCACCTTTAGGGCGCACTTTGCTTCTGGCAAAACTAGAAGAAACCGTTGAATATGATGGTATCTATCCGGAAAGCGGCCGTATCTATGATCTGTATTGCAACCGCTGGAGTAATGGCATCGTTGAACCGGAGGGATATAAATACCTGGATCGGTTTCATCTTGAAGGCACGACCCCTGTTTGGACATTTGCCATTGCAAACGCCTTATTGGAAAAACGTATTTGGATGCAGCCTGGGGCAAACACCACCTACATTCAATACAAACTTGTGCGTGCCACTGGCCCCATGACTATCGACATTCGAGCGTTAGTCAACTATCGAGATTATCACGCCACCACAATCATGGATGATAGAGAGGTTGATATCCAAGACGTGGAAAACGGCATCTCACTTGTATTGGATGATGATGCGTTACCTTTCTATTTATTAAGTGATACAGCCGAAATCACACCACAATTCGATTGGTATGAAGATTTCCTCCTCAGTGTAGAAGATTATCGTGGTCAGCGTGATATTCAGGATGACCATATGAAAGCAGGGCGCATTTGCCAAACACTGCGTCTCGGGGAATCCTTTGTTGTGGTAGCCAGTACAGAGCCTGCGCCTAATCTGGATTCGGAAGCAGCCTTACAAGAACGGGATGCCTACGAGATGGCCTTGTTGACGCGCGCAGGTGCTGCTGACGCAGATGCAGCCTTGCAGCAGCTTGTGCTGGCAGCCGACCAGTTTGTTGTGAAACGACCGACAGCTAAAGATGTAAACGGCCGTTCCATCATCGCCGGCTACCATTGGTTCAGTGACTGGGGGCGGGATACCATGATCGCCTTGCCCGGTCTGACCCTCAATACCAATCGACCAGAAATCGCCGCCTCCATCTTGCGCACCTACGCCCAATATATCGACCAGGGCATGATCCCCAACCGTTTCCCCGATAAGGGCGAAAAGCCAGAATACAACACCGTAGATGCCACCTTATGGTACATTGAAGCCGTCCGCGCTTACTTTGCGACAACGCAGGATAAAGAACTGTTAACAGAGCTGTACCCCGTCCTGGAAGAGATCATCAAATGGCACAAACGCGGCACCCGTTACAACATCCATATGGACAAAACAGACGGCCTCATCTATGCCGGTGAAGAAGGCATTCAACTCACCTGGATGGATGCCAAAATCGGCAACTGGGTAGTCACCGACCGCATCGGTAAGCCCGTGGAAATCAACGCCCTTTGGTACAACGCCCTCTGCGCCATGGCCGATTTTGCACGCGAGTTAGACCTGGATAGCAGCCAGTATGCCACCTTAGCTGAAACCACCAGGCTCGGCTTTGGCCGTTATTGGAACGCCACCATGGGCTATCTCTACGACATCCTGGACGGCCCTGATGGTCACGACGGCAAACTGCGCCCCAATCAACTCTTTGCCATTTCCTTGCATCACAGCCCCTTGCCAGAAGCCGAGCGTCGTTCAGTTGTTGACGCCTGTGCGCGGCATTTGCTGACAGGGCATGGCTTACGCAGCCTCTCACCCGATGATGACGATTACATCGGCCATTATGGCGGTGACCAACTGAAAAGAGATGGTGCCTATCATCAAGGAACCGTGTGGGCCTGGCTTATCGGCGCATTTGTGGAAGCCCACTTGCGTGTATACCAAGACCCTGAAATGGCGAAATCGTTTCTGAGTCCCCTGGTGCAAGAACTTTTAGATCATGGTGTGGGCAGCATTAGTGAAATTTTTGATGGTGATCCACCCTTCACCCCACGCGGGTGCATCGCCCAAGCCTGGAGTGTGGCCGAAGTGCTGCGTGCCTGGCACCTAATCGAGCAAAGCGAGTAATCATTTAGCAAATTATTTGTGAGAAACAGCCATGACGGTAACAAAACCTAAATTTGGCCCCCAACATTACGCTGCTGGCACTGACATTATTCATCAAGGTGATGATCCAGAGCAGTTCTATATTCTTACCAAGGGAGAGGTTGAAATTATCCGCAAATATCCCGATGGCAGTGAAGTGTTGATAGATAAATTGGGGGAGGGTGGTTTCTTCGGTGAAATTGGTTTGCTCAAACAGTCCAAACGGGTGGCAACTGTGCGGGCGAAAACGGATGTAGAAGTGATGACTATGGGGGCGGCATCGTTCCAGCGTTGGTTGGATAGTTCCGTGATCAGCCGTCAAGAGCTGGATGCTGTTGTAGACCAACGCATGGAAACGGTTGGTGCATTGCAGCCTTTAGACTTGCCAGCAGAGCCAGATGACGAGGCTGTTCAAGAGGAAAAACCTGTCGCAAAGGGATTGCCCAAGCTGCCAGCGCAATCGGTGGCTGGTATGCAGGATTACGAACCGGGTCAAGTTATTCTGCGTGAAGGGGATATCGCCGAGAACTTTTTCATCATCGCACAAGGTACGGTTGAAGTTTATTATCATGAAAACGATGATGCGGATACCGTGATCGCACGGTTAAGCAGTGGTAATTACTTTGGTGAAATTGGTTTGCTTGAAGGTGGCAGAAGAACGGCAACGGTGCGGGCAGCAACGGCCGTTACCCTCATTGTATTTGATCGTGAAACCTTTGGTCGTTGGCTTTCCCACAACCCCACCAGTAAAAACGAACTGCGGCGCATGGCCTATGAACGACGCGGCGCCACCCAACCCCTGCCCCTCAGCGGCGTGCCTTGTCTGACCACAGCCCAAATGCGTGAAGTTGACCGTGCTATGGTAGAAGATTACCGCATCGAACTCATCCAAATGATGGAAAATGCGGGCCGAAATCTGGCACATCTGGCGCGTTCCCGGTTTTTGGAAGGGGATCCACGGGGTAATACCGTAGTGGTGTTAGCCGGTCGTGGCGGTAACGGCGGCGGCGGCCTCGTGTGTGCTCGGCGCTTGCATAATTGGGGGGCAAATGTCCACGTTTTTATCACCCGATCAGACCGAGAATTTAAAGGCATTCCAGCGCAGCAGCTAGAAATTCTGCGTCGTATGGGTGTGCCGGTGACGATTGGCTCGGGCATGGTGTTGTCTGGCATGACCAATGTGGATTTAATTATTGATGCTGTTATTGGTTACAGCTTGGGCGGCAATCCCACGGGAATGTCGGCTGAGTTCATTCGCTGGGCGAACGCCCAAACTGCACCTATTTTGAGTTTGGATACCCCTTCTGGCCTGGAATTAACAAACGGTCATATTTTTGAACCAGCCATTCGCGCGACGGCGACCATGACATTGGCCCTGCCCAAAGAAGGGCTGCGTTATGAAACGGGTAAAGGCGTCGTTGGTGAACTTTACCTGGCAGACATTAGTGTGCCACCTGATTTGTTTAGCGAACCTGGCTTAAAAATTGAAGTTGGCGCTATTTTCGCCAAAGACGATATCGTTCGTCTTTAATTTACAAAACAAAATTTTTACCGCAGAGATGCGGGGAGCACAGCGTTTTTCTGTAGGCTCTCTGTGGCTCTGCGGTTTCTTTTTTCTTGAATTTGCAAGTGGTGATATGAGCAAGACGATTGAGGATTTGAAGCGTGAGGCTGGGGAAGCGGCTGCTGCTTATGTGGTGTCTGGGATGGTGGTTGGCTTAGGTACGGGCAGCACGGCCGTTCATGCAGTGCGGGCGATTGGGCGGATGTTGCAAAACGGCCGTTTGCACAATATCGTCGGCATCCCCACTTCTGAAGAAACACGGCGGGAAGCCGAACGTCTGGGCATCCCGCTCACCAATTTTGACGAGAATCCTACTATTGACATAACGATAGACGGTATGGATGAAATTGACCCCGAGTTTAACCTCATCAAAGGGTTAGGCGCGGCGCTCCTGCGTGAAAAAATTGTAGCAACAGCCTCCAAGCAGATGATAGTCGTCGGTGATGACCGGAAACTGGTAGACAAATTGGGTACACGCGCCCCCGTTCCCGTGGAAGTTATTCCTTTTGCGCGGCAGCCCGTTGCCGCTTACCTCAAATCATTGGGATCGCGGCCAGTGCTGCGTCTGGAGCGGGAAACGGGGCAGCCTGTGATAACGGATGAAAACAATATTATCCTTGATTGCTGGTTTGACGGCGGTCTGGATAATCCGGTAGCCATGGGGCAGGCGATTCGGTCGCAGCCGGGCGTGGTGGAACATGGCCTCTTTTTTAACCTGGCTACCCGTGCTGTGGTGGCTGCGCCGGCTGGCATTCAAATATTAGAGCGTTGATTGTGGTGTGGTAAATTTAAGTAGTTGTAAGAAGGTGTGGTTGGTATTCATTTTTGTGCTGATAACGGCCGTTGCTTGCCGCGCCAATCGTGAAGAAAAACCTATCAGAGAGGAAAGTATGACAACAGAAAGTGGTTTGCAATACATTGAAATAGAACCGGGAACGGGTACACAGGCCAAAGCAGGCGATCTTGTTGCCGTGCATTATGTGGGTACAATGGCAGATGGGACTGAGTTCGACAACTCACTGAATCGTGGTCAGCCAATCGAGTTTGTATTGGGCAAAGGCATGGTTATTCCGGGTTGGGATGAAGGGGTGGCCTTGATGAAAGAGGGCGGCAAAGCGACGCTTGTCATCCCGCCAGAACTGGCTTATGGCAGTCGGGGGGCTGGCGGTGTCATTCCAGGTAACGCTACCTTAACGTTTGACGTGGAACTGGTGAGCGTACAAGAAGGGCCTCCTGGGGCACCAAAAGCGCCAACGGCTGTTGCTGAATCAGACTACACCGTCACCGCCAGCGGCTTGAAATATTTTGACCTGGTGGAAGGTTCTGGCAAGTCACCCGTCCCGGGAAGCAACGTGATTGTTCATTACACGGGTTGGCTGACCGATGGCACTAAATTCGACAGCTCGCTGGATCGCGGACAGCCGTTTGTCTTTCCCCTGGGGCAGAGGCGCGTCATTGCCGGTTGGGATGAAGGCGTGGCGACGATGAAACCAGGCGGCGTCCGTCAACTGGTGATTCCGCCAACACTGGGTTACGGTGAACGCGGCGCGGGTGGTGTGATTCCGCCAAACGCGACCTTGATTTTTGAAGTTGAGCTGCTGGGTTCGCAGTAGAGACACCGTACATCATCATGAAACGATTCAAAAAACAACTGGCTGCCTGGTATCCAGTTGTTTTTTTATTGATATTTTTTACGCTGGCACTGGAAACGGCCGTTTCCAAATCCATGACAATGGACGAGCCGGTGCATATTTTACGGGGCGCGGCCTTGTGGCAAACGGGTGACACAAGGCTGCAATACGAACACACGCCCCTCTCCCACTGGACTATCGGCTCGCTGCTGCCGCTGGTCAAAAACCTGCCAAAAGTTGACCAGCTTCCAGATTGGGAAACGATACAACACATCCCCCTGACAGAACAATTTTTGTGGCAAGCCGTGCCGTCGCCTAATTTGAGCGTGGTGGTGCTGCTGGCACGGCTGCCCGTGATTTTTGCGGGATTGTTTTTGGGCGCGGTGTTGGCGCGGTGGAGCCAGGACAGATTGTCACTCACCGGGCAGATGGTGGTGATGGTGTTTTATGCGTTTTCACCCAATTTGCTGGCGCATTTTTCGCTGGCGACGACGGATGGCATGTTAACGGCCGTTTACCTCATGGCCGTCTTTGCGTTGTGGCGTTTCTGGCAGCGACCGGGTTGGTGGCGTTGGTTGTTGGCGGCTCTGCTGCTTGGTCTGGCTCTCACCGCCAAACTGACGGCGTTGGTGCTGCTGCCGCTGGGCCTGGTTTTAAGTTACGCCAGCTATTTTCAATTAAAAACCGCAGAGAGCGCGGAGGTCGCAGAGATTTTTTCTCCGCGCTCTCTGCGTTCTCTGCGGTTAAAAAATTTGAGCTGGTGGCAGCCCGGGCTGATTTGGCTGGCAATGCTGCCCGTCGCCGGATTGGTGGTATGGGGGGTGTATGGCTTTGAACTGCGCTCTTTGCCCTGGCTGGCTGTGCCGCTGCCTGCCGCCACTTACTTCAACAGTTTGCGCGATTTGCTGCGCCATTCTGGCGAAGGGCATATCGCTTTTATGCAAGGCGCACGCTCTTTTGACGGCTGGTGGAACTATTTTTTGGTGGCGTTTAGCGTGAAAACACCGGCGGTGGTGTTGGCGCTTTTGGCTGTGGCGGTGGTGGTGCTGAC
>JACSSI010000725.1 GCA_014879345.1 Anaerolineae bacterium
TCCTTCGCTGTTAATCCAGGTGAAATATTTGGTCTGCTCGGGCCAAATGGCGCAGGCAAAACCACCACCATCCGCATGATGCTTGATATTTTCAGACCCGATGCGGGTGAGATCTCTGTGTTTGGCGGCGATATGGATGAGGACAAAAAGCGACGCATTGGCTATATGCCTGAAGAGCGCGGCCTTTACAAAGACCAGAAGCTCGATCAAACCTTGATTTTCCTGGCGCAGCTTAAAGGCGTTGATAAAGCCGTCGCCCAGGAACGGCTGGACATGTGGCTCAAACGGCTCGATTTGTACGATCATCGCCAGAAAAAAGTGCAAGAATTGAGCAAGGGGATGCAGCAAAAGGCACAACTCATCGCCACCTTGCTCCATGAACCCGATCTCATTGTCGTTGATGAACCCTTTTCCGGATTAGACCCGGTGAATACACGGTTGGTGAAAGATATTATCGAAGAGCAGCGTCAAGCCAACAAATCAATCATTATGTCTACTCATATGATGTATCAGGTGGAGGCGTTGTGTAACCGCATTGTTTTGATTAATAACGGCCGTTCTGTCCTCTACGGAGAAGTTGACCAGATTAAACGCCGGTTTGCCGGTAACGCCATCGAGCTAACGGGGCAGGGTGAGTTCACGAACATCCCCGATGTGCTAGAAGCGCGGCAGTTGAACGGCACCTGGCATTTGGCGCTGGCACCGGGCGCAGACCCGCAGGCCATCTTCCGCCAACTCGCCGCCGACCCCCGCAACACCATCGACCGCTTTGAAATCGCCAAACCCTCCCTCGATGACATTTTTATCACCGTCGTCAAAGAAGGCGTACCCGCCAACATGGCTGATCTGGAGGCTGCTCATGCGTAACTTCTGGCTGCTTGCCAAAACTGAATATTGGAAGATGGTTAAACGGCGCGGCTTCCTCGTCGGCACTATGGGTATTCCGCTGCTGCTGGTGCTGATCATGGGTGTGAGCATCATGGTCGCTGTGGGTGACGATGCCGAGCTGCCGGTCGGTTATGTGGATCACAGCGGCATCCTGGCGGCGGCGCACTATCCAGATGAAGAGGATTTCACCACATTCACCGCCTTCCCTGACGAAATTGTCGCCAAAACGGCTCTGGAATCGGGCGACATTCAAGCTTATTTCATCGTTTCTGCGGATTACCTGAGCGACAATCGCCTGACGCTGGTCTATTGGGATGAGAATCTCGGTGAATCCATCTATGGCGATATTGTCGATTTTATACGCATCAATTTGTTGGCGGATTATCCGCCACAGATTCAGGAACGGCTGATGGCTGGGCCGGACCTGGTGGTGCGCACCGCCGATGGCAGCCGCGAGTTTAACAGCGCAGTCGTTTTTAGCTTTTTCATTCCCTTTGTCGCTGCATTTTTCTTTTTGTTTGTGGTGATGGGAGCGTCGGGCTATTTGTTGCAAGTCGTCACCGATGAAAAGGAAAATCGCACGGTGGAAATTATGATGACAACGGTGCGCCCCACGCAGCTTATTGGCGGCAAGACGCTGGGCTTGATGTTGATGTCGCTGACGCAGATTCTCATTTGGATGGGAACGGCCGTTCTCGCCGTTATCATCGCTGCCGCTGTCATTACAGATTTTCCCAGACTCACCGTTCCCTGGGCATTGATTCTCATTGTGGTGCTGTTTTTCATCCCCGCTTACGCGCTCGTGGCTGGCATGATGGCGACGATTGGCAGTACGGTTGGTGAACTGCAACATGCGCAGCAAGTGGCTGGCATCATCAACCTGCTTTTCTTGATGCCGTTTTTCTTTATGGGACTATTCTTCACTGCCCCTAACAGCCCGATTCTCGTGGTGCTCACGTTCTTCCCCACGACATCGTTCCTGACGGTGATGATGCGCTGGGGCATGAGCACCATCCCAATCTGGCAGGTGATGGGGAGCTGGCTTATTTTGGTGGGAACGGCCGTTTTCTTCTTCTGGCTCGCGGCTAAAGTATTCCACATTGGCATGATGCGCTATGGCAAAGGCGTCTCATTGAAAGAAACGTGGGCAGCTTTGAGAGCATGAGGTTTAAAAGTGGCAGAGTGGCAGAGTGGCAGGGTTGTAAAGTAGCGCGTTACCTGGTCACTTTGCAACCTTGCCACCTTTTTACCCTAAACGGAGTTAACCGATGCACAACATCTTTATCGTCATTCAACATGAATTTCGCACTATCCTGCAAAAAAAATCCTTCTGGATTATGACCTTTCTCTTCCCACTGCTGATCATCGGCTTCAACGTGGGGGCGCAGATTGTAGCGGCCCGCAGCACAAGCAGCGAAGACCTGGAAGAACTCATCGGCAATTTTGAACAAATGGCTGGCATGGCTGCGCCAGACCCCATCGCCTACGTTGATGAAGCGGCGCTTTTGCAAACCCTGCCGCCCGACATCGGCGCAGAATTTCTGCAAGCGTATCCCGATGTTGACGCTGCCAAAACAGCCCTCATGGCCGAAGAAATCGAGCAATACTTCATCATTCCCGCCGATTATCTGTCATCTGGCGAAGTCATCGTCATTACCCGCGAGTTTCAGCCGTTTAACGTGCCAAACGAAGCGCTAATCAGCTATGCCATCGCCTACAATTTAACCGGAGACCGAGATATAGCCGCCACATTAGACCATCCTTTACGCGGCCTTTCTCAAGAATCGTTAGCGCCTGAAACGACAAACGATGCCAGCAGTCCACTGACCTTTCTTGTGCCGTTTGCCACCATGTTTATCTTCTTTTTCCTTATCAGTATGAGCAGTGGTTACATGCTGCAAAGTGTTTCGCAGGAAAAGGAAAATCGCACCGTTGAAGTGCTGCTGGTGAGTTTGCGCCCGCGTGACCTGATGCTGGGGAAGGTTGTCGGCTTGAGTGTGGTGGCTCTGATTCAAGTGGTCGTTTGGCTGGGCGGTGGCTTGCTCATGCTGCAACGTGGGCAGAGTATGTTTGCCAGTTTTGGCAATTTTTCTTTGCCACCGGGATTTATGATTTGGGCGATTCTATTTTTTGCCCTGGGTTACATTTTGTACGCTTCGTTGATGGGTGCGATT
>JACSSI010000726.1 GCA_014879345.1 Anaerolineae bacterium
ATTTTTCTCTTTTATCTTGTTAAGGTACAAAATTTATTGATCTGACAACGTAGTATCTGTCAGGTCTTGTTGTCACTACCCAAGATTTCTAACTTCAGCGGCCGTGCCACAAGCCAAGGCTTTTTCAGCCAACACTTTGGCATCGGCCAAATTTAACGAACGAATTTGCGCTTTGGCTGGTGCAATCGCTGGCACACTGATGCTCAATTCATCCACACCCATGCCAATCAAAATTGGCACAGCCTGGGCATCAGCGCCTAATTCACCACAAACGCCTACCCATTTGCCAGCCGCATGTGCCGCTTCAACCGTTCGTGAGATGAGCCGCAAAACGGCCGGATGCAGACCATCCGATTTACCCGCCAACAAGGGATGCATCCGATCCATCGCCAGGGTGTACTGCGTCAGATCATTGGTGCCTACCGAGAAAAAGTCCACTTCGGCGGCGAAGGCATCGGCCATGAGCGCCGCAGAAGGCACTTCAATCATGATGCCCAGTTCCACTTGAGGCGCACCCAGTTCGGCTTGAATCTCCCGCACCATGTCCCGCGCTTCCCGCCATTCAGACAGGTCTGCCACCATAGGGAACATGATGCGCAGTGGTCCAAATTCAGCGGCTCGCAGAATGGCTCGCAGTTGTTTGCGCAGTAGCTCAGGCCGGTTTAAGCAAAGCCGGATACCACGTTCGCCTAAGAACGGGTTGTCCTCGTGGGCAACGTCGATATAGGGCAGCGGTTTGTCGCCGCCAATGTCGAGAGTACGCACGATGATGGGTTGGCCGTTCATCGCTTTCACGATGTCGCGGTACACTTCAAACTGCTCCAGTTCTGTGGGTGGTTCCGTGCGTTCCAGGAAAAGGAATTCTGTACGCAGCAGCCCGACGCCTTCTGCGCCAGCGGCGGCCGCTTTTTCCGCGTCAGCCAGTCCGCCAATATTTGCCACCACTTCCACGCGATGCCCATCTTGGGTGATGGCAGGTTGGGTGGCGCTCTTTTGCGCCGCTTTGATGGCTGATTTCCACGCCTGTTTTTGCGTTTCTGCCTCGGTGATGGCGGCGGTGTCTGGGTTGATCGTGAGGATGCCACTGGTGCCGTTGAGGATAACGGTGGTCAGGTTCTCTATGTCCAGCACCCCTTCGCCAGCACTGACGATGGCAGGTAAGCTCAAGGCGCGGGCAATGATGGCTGAATGGGCGGTGGGGCCACCGGCGGCGGTGCAAAAGCCGAGGATTTTGTCTCGATCCAGCGCGGCGGTGTCAGAAGGGGAAAGATCGCCAGCCACCAGGATGACGGGATGAGCCGGCAAGCTGATTTGCTGTTCGTCTGCGCCCATGAGCAGGCGCAAGACGCGGTAGCCCACATCTTGTATGTCTGCCGCCCGACCAGCCAGCAGCGGATCGTTAAGTTGGGCCATTGCCTGGGCGCGAACGTCTATGGCGGCTTGCCAGGCGCGGGCGGCACATTGCTGTTTGTTGATTCTGGCTAAGACGGCATCCAGTAAATCGGGATCATCTAATATTTCCAGATGGGCTTCAAAGATGGCGGCTTCGCTGGTGGATGCGGTTTGCAGCATTTGTTTGTGCAGGGTGGCAAGTTGAATGCGGGCGCGTTCGATGGCGGCATGAAGCCGGTTTTGTTCAGTGGTGACGCCCTGAAAATCTTCTTCGATTACGATTTCTTCGTGTTGTAAGCGGTAAATGGGGCCGATGGCGATGCCAGGCGCGGCCGGAATGCCTTTGATCATGTTTGAGGCGAGGGTAACGGCCGTTGCTTGCTGACCGTTCGCTGATTTTGGGGCTGGCGTTTCGACCGGGGGTGGGGGTTCGTGATCTTCGCCTAAGCCATTGGCAACGGCCGTTTCCAAGGCCACCAACGCCGCATCTTCATCATCCCCTTCCACCAGAATACTTATCCGGCTGCCGCTTTCCACGCCCAATGTCAGCAAGGAAATCATGCTTTTGGCATTGGCCTTTTTAGCGCCATGCACCACCCGAATATCTGAGTCAAACTGTTTCGCTGTATTCACAAACACCTTGGCCGGACGAGCATGGAGGCCAGTGGGATTATGAATCACTACGTCTATCTGTTTCATGGGAACTTACTCGCTATCCCTCTCCTCAACTTGCTGGCGCTTTATTCTGCGAAGCGCCAGACAGTTGGGGCAGGTAATTATGGATCATTCGACAGGTTGTTCTTTACTCAGTTCGGCGAGGACGAGGGCGGCATCAGTGGTTTGGCTGAGGGTGAGCGTCAGCTCTTCATCTTCAATGACCTCGGCTAAATTGGACAGGACGCCGATATGTTCATCAGACGAAGCGGCAATGCCAATGATCAGGTACGCTTTTTCGCCATCTTCCCATTCTACGCCTGCTGGAATTTGCAATACGGAGATACCGGTTTGCAAGATGTCTTCACGGTTGTCGTATTGGCCGTGGGGGATGGAAACGCCATTACCGAGATAGGTGGACATGGTTTCTTCCCGGGCCAACATGCCATCGACATAACCCGCTTTAACACAACCGCTGTCTACGAGAAGCTTTCCTGCTTGCCGAATGGCATCTGCCTTATCGACAGCCGTGGCTTGTAATTGAATGCGTTCGATTGCCAGGATTGCCATCTTATGCCTCCAGATTGCTGACAATCTCGCCGTTGTCAACAAAGGCTTGCACGATGGTATCGAAGACGGGATCATTTAGGAACATGCTAAAGGTGACGATGACGGCATCCGGCACTTTGTTTTGGGCGGTTTTGGCAAGCCCTTTATGGACGACGACAACTTGGGCATCATCGGGGATGCCTCGGGCTGGTTTGTGGATAACGGTTACATTGGAAACTTTTGCTTTTTTCAGTTTTTTCTTGAGAGCGTTGACGCTCATTAAGCTGGAACCCATGCCTGCTTCGCAGGCCAGGATGATGGTGTTTACTTGAGCGGCTGGTATTGATTGTGTCATGCGGTTCTTCCTTTGCTATGCTGAGATAGCTTTACTTGAGACCTGACAGATACTACGTTGTCAGATCAATAAATTTTGTACCTTAACAAGATAAAAGAGAAAAATA
>JACSSI010000727.1 GCA_014879345.1 Anaerolineae bacterium
GATTCCCACAACCCCGCTAAAGCAAACGGCCGTTTATCCGCCATGTAAATGAACATGGGCTGTTTCTTACCGTTGAGTTTTTGCCATTCATAAAACCCATCAGCCAAAACCAGGCAGCGCCGCCGTTTAAAAGCAGCGCGAAAAGATGGCTTTTCAGCAGCCGTTTCAGAACGCGCATTAATCAGTTTAGAGCCAATTTTAGGGTCTTTAGCCCATGAAGGAATGAGTCCCCATTGCAAGAAGGTAATCTCTCGTTTGGGGGAAACTGCCTGTGCCGGACTTGTCGAAGCGCTTGCCGGACTTGTCGAAGCGCTTGCTGAGCTTGTCGAAGCAGCACGAACAACGACCACTGGCTGCGTCGGCGCCACGTTGTACCGGGGGGTAATCATGTAAACATCAACCGGTGTTTCTGTAACGCCAAATTGGGTAATTAAATCATGTCCTGGGGTGAGTAAGGCAAATCGTCCGCACATAGAGATAATTTAACGCAAAGTGCATAAAGGGGCAAAATGGAAACGGCCGTTCCCGCCTTAGTCAAATACAAACAGAAGAACTCCGCACCACCATCGCTGCAAATTAACAGAGATTGGAGATTGGAGATTGAGTTATGCTCTAATCTCCAGTGTCGTTGACAGGAGTGTCAAACTCTGCTCCTTGATATGCTAAATTTGTCATGCTAAAATGAAAATATGAAAGTTTATCTAGATGCGTGTTGCCTTAATCGACCATTTGATGATCAGACTCAAACTCGTATTCATCTTGAAGCTGAAGCTGTATTATCGATTGTCCAATATGTTGAAGACAACGATTGGTAATGGATAAGTAGTGAAGCTATAGCTTATGAAATCAGCCAAACTCCAAATGAAGAGCGTCAGGAACGCTTGTGGGCTTTAGAATCACGTTCAACAGAAAGATTGGAATTGACTGATTCTATCTTGCAACAGACAGAAACAATTGAACGTTTAGGTTTCACAACTTACGATGCTTTACATCTTACGTTTGCCGTGTTAGCGAATGTGGATGCATTTCTCACTACCGACGACAAACTCCTCGAACGAGCCAAGCGTTATCCAGAAGAAATCCAAATTCCCGTAGCCAATCCATTGTCGTGGCTACAAGAGGTAATCATATGAATACAAAAGTTATGACCATGAATGAAATTCGTAGGGCGGGTATCCAATTGCTTACGCAAAACTTGGGAGCGGTGGGGATGGTGCGTTTCTTACAACAAAGTGATCTGGGCTGGGGAGATTACACCAAAGACCGTGAACAATGGTTGGGTAATCCCAGTCTAAGTGAAATAGCTTCTGATATCAAAGCCTTGCGAAAAAACTGGCCTCAACCTTAATGTATTAGAGACCACCATCGCCGCCAATTAACAGAGACTGGAGATTGAAACGCAACCAAATCTCCAATCTCTAATCTCCCCTCCCATGCTTTTCCTCACCCCCATTTCCTGACAAACCCAATATGCCCCCGACGAAAACGCAGGTATAATCATGGTCAGTTCATTTGACTGGTTAAAACGGCCGTTATCCCGGTAAATAATCCCACTGTTTACTGTCCACTGAACACGGTTCACTGAAAAACGGCCGTTCCCACAACAACCCCTTAGGAGGCATTTTATGTCAGAAGATCGCATTAAAGTAACCTATTCCACCCTCGCCAGCCCCGACCCCCGGCTGCACACGCTTTACGACGAAGCCGTCGCCAAGGCCAAAGCCGATTTCGGCACTGTCTACCCCATGTTCATCAATGGTGAAGAACGCTTTGCTGAAAAAACATTCGAGAAACGCAGCCCCGTCAATCTCGATTGGGTCATGGGCGAATTTCAGTACGGCACGGCACAAGATGTCAACGACGCTATCGCCGCCGCCAAAGCCGCCTTCCCCGCCTGGAGCCGCCGCCCCTGGCAGGAGCGCGTCGAAATCATGCGCCAGGCCGCCGACCTCATCAGCGACCGCCTGTTTTACATGGGCGCCAACATGAGCCTGGAAATCGGCAAGAATCGCCTGGAAGCCCTTGGCGACGTGGAAGAAACGGCCGACCTCATCCGCTACAACTGCGACGCCGTCGAGAAAAACAACAATTTCAACTTCCCCCTGCTCTCAGAAAGCGACAAACACCACAACCGCAGTGTGCTCAAGCCATACGGCGTGTGGGTGGTCATTTCACCGTTCAACTTCCCCGGCGCGTTGGCTGGCGGTCCGGCCGGTGCGGCCCTCATCGCTGGCAACACAGTCGTACTCAAACCCGCCACCGATACCCCGCTGACTTCCTGGTTCCTCACCGAGTGTTTCCGGGATGCGGGCGTTCCGGCTGGCGTGTTTAACTTCATCACGGGCAGCGGTCGTGTTGTCGGCCAATCGCTCATCGACCATCCTGATGTGGATGGCATTACCTTCACGGGCAGTTATGATGTGGGTATGAATATTTTACGAACGGTGGCAAACGGCCGTTATCCCCGCCCCGTCATCGCCGAAATGGGAGGCAAAAACCCCACCATCGTCAGCAAAAAAGCAGATCTCGACAAAGCCGCGATGGGCGTCATGCGCTCCGCCTTTGGCCTCCAAGGGCAAAAATGCTCTGCCTGCTCCCGTGTCTACGTCCACAAAGATGTCAAAGATGAATTTGTAGCCAAACTGCTGGCAAACACAAAAGCCATCAACGTCGGCGACCCCACCCTCAAGGATAACTGGATGGGCCCCGTCGCCAACGAAGGCGCCTTCAACGATTACAAAGAATTTGTCGCAGACTTGAGAGCGCATGGCGATATTCTCTACGGTGGCGAAGTGTTGGCAGGCAACGGCTACTACGCCGCCCCCACCATCGTCGACAATCTGCCGGAAGACCATCGCCTGTGGAAACTGGAAATGTTCCTGCCCATCGTCACCATCGCTCCGTTTGAAGACCTGGATGATGCCATGGCGCGTGCCAACGACGTGGAATACGGCCTCACCGCCGGTTTCTTCAGCGAAGACGACGACGAAATCCAATGGTGGCTGGACAACATCGAAGCTGGCGTACTTTATGTCAACCGTTCCTCCGG
>JACSSI010000728.1 GCA_014879345.1 Anaerolineae bacterium
TTGAAAATGCAAATTATCCAAACCCTTCTACTGAAGAAATTGGCTTACAACGTGTTTTGGGTGAAGTTGGAATAGAAATTACCGAAAGCAGGTACTCCTTCTTAGGACTGAGCAACGCAGATTATCAACAACTTAAACAAAAGATTCTTACAAATTGGGGTGAAATTATTGAGATAGCCTCAGAGGTTCCACCCAAAGAGAAAATTACATCCTTACTTCTTCAAGCGAATGGCCCTGGTACACCCCAAGAGATTGGAATTTCTGAAGAAGAGGTAGAACTGGCTTTGCGCTGGGGTTCATACCTGCGGTCGCGCTTCACAGTATTAGAGCTTTTGCGAATGTTAAGTTTGATTGATTGGCATAAAAGTTAGCCATAAATTCGACCACCCTGGGTGAAGAAAATACATCTGGGGCAATGGCCGGATGCCCCACTGCTGCCCCTCTTGATGAACGTGGCCTTGGTGACGATAAATGCCGCTGGAGGTGATTGTGATTTGAATTTGTCGACAAGAAATTCTTGTAAAAACTTGGCAGGTACTGTTTGACGCTCCTCTAAATATCTCCAATTGCCTGGCCAAACCTATTGGATGGTAGATTATCTAAATCTACCTAGACACATACTCTCAAGGAGAAGGAATAATGAAAAAACACACAATTTTGCTGATTGCTATGCTGATTTTGGGTTTAATGCTGGTCTCTTGCGGCGGTCAACCTGAAGAAGCATCGGCGCCCGCAGATGCGGCGCCTGCTGAAGAAGAAGCGGCAGCTCCTGCCGAGGTAGAAGAACCAACCGAAGCAGCTCCTGCCGAGGTAGAAGAGCCAACCGAAGCAGCACCGGCTGAGGTAGAAGAACCGGCCGGAGAAGAGAACACTGCAATGGATGTCGTGACTCTGGATGTGATTGCTAGTCAGCCGGAATACCTGAACCTCGAACGGCAGATCTGGGATATCTTTGAAAGGGAAAACCCGGATATCAAAATCAACCTCATCGCCGTAAATGAGGAAGAAAGACCCGCGATGATGGCCAAGATAGCGGGTGGGTATCTGCCACATATTGCCACGACTCCTACCACCTCAATGGAAGTAGCTACCGAATCCTATTCTCAGTATATGGACCTGAGCGAACTCAGCGATGAAGATTTCCCGTATTGGGATCGCTGGACGTATGACGTCAAGAACGCCTTCACCGATGTGTACGGCCTGCCCGGACCTCGCGCCTTAGAAGTTATGGCTCCGTGGACTGTTTCCTGGCAATGGCACGAGGATCTGATGGAGGAGGCCGGCTTGGATCCACGAAGCATCAAAACCTGGGAAGAATTCCAGGTATTCCTCGAGCAAGGCACAGAGTGGGCGAATTCGAATCCCGATGTAGATTACTTCTGGGACCAAGGATGGCATCCGCTGATTCCCCTTGTATGGGCCAATGCGTGGGCCTTGTCGTTTCCCGAGGGACAGCAAGAGTACCAGAATGCCGTCTGGCGGGGTGAGAAAAAGTTCAACGATCCAGACTCTCCCTGGCGCCCTGTGTATCAATGGCTGAAAGATTCGTATGACAAGGGTCTTTTGCCCGAAAATTGGTGGACCCGTGAGTGGGAGACGGACATGGAAGCCAGTTACATTGCCAAGAAATCGGTCATGGTGTTCCATGGTCCATGGCTGTGGGACAAGACAATGGCGGCCGACCCCACAGCATTTCAGCTCGGTCTCCCTGCCTCGCCACCGGCGGCTGGGCAAGACGAGTGGGTGCAGTGGATCGCACCCATTGACACGTTCCGCTGGTACGCTTTAATGGAAGGTGTGCAGGAACTGCCCGAGTATCCACAAGTTAAAAAGGCATGGGCCTGGTGGCACAGCCCGGATGTGGTCAAGATGAGAGCCGAAGGCGTTGGTTCTCCGGTTGTATACACACTGGATGAGCCACTAGATCTGGAAGGAGCTGCACAGTGGGAAGGTGTCAGGAAAGAGATCGATATCTCTGGCGGTTTGTATGAAAATGTGCATTTTGTAGATCCTGCGAATTGGGCTGAGGCTCAGATGGCTGCCTATGCCATACCCGGCTCGACAAATACTTGGGATCATAATGGTAACGCAGCAGCCAAGATGGGCGAGCTGATGACCGGTGAAATAACTGTTCAGGAATATTTGGATTGGGCCCAGGCTAATTTTGAGGCGAGCTACGATCTGCCGGATTAGGTTTGTTGCAGGTGCATGAGTTTTCTAAGCTAGAATGCTCTCGTGACTGCATTACTTATCCCTTAACTGTTTCTATGTAGGCACAGTCGAGGCGGCTCCCACGCCATTAGGCCAAGTTCGGTCTAATGGCATGGGAGCTTTGGTAACAAGAAGCAATTAGTATGACAAGATTGTTGGGAATGTCATTATGATGAAAATAGAAGAACGCTTAGGCGGTCGACGACAAGCACGGCGCATCTTGAGAGATTGGGTCTTCATTGCACCGCAACTGATCTTATTTGTCGGCTTCACCCTCTTGCCCTTCATTATAGGAATGCCCACGGTGTTTACCGACAGGCTCAGTTTTACGGATACAGACGTGGAATATGTGGGCTTTGACAATTTTGAGAAGGTTTTCACTGAGCCAGGTATCAATGAGGAGTTTTTTCCGGCTCTGGTAAGGTCTGTCCGTTTTACCATCTTAAACTATGCCATGGCTCTTATCTTTGGGCTCACCCTGGCATTACTGATGTATGAGGTGGGTTTCCATGGCGGTTTTTTTACGGTGATTTATCTGCCGATGATGCTCTCTGGCCTGGCCATAGGCTTTATAGCAACCATGCTCTTTTCTCGCTCTACAGGGACAGCGAATCTCCTTTTACTTGAATTGGGATTGATCCAAAAGCCCTTTGATATGAAGGCGGCTTCGGGAATCACCTATATCCTGCCTCTTCTAACCGGCTGGCGATATGCAGGATTCAACATGGCTATCTTTTTGGCGGGCCTTTTGACGATTCCGAAAGAAACTATCGAAGCTGCCATCGTTGACGGAGTTTCGTACTGGCAGAGACTCGTTTATATCTATTTTCCCCAAAT
>JACSSI010000729.1 GCA_014879345.1 Anaerolineae bacterium
CACCCGCATCCAGTGGGCGTCTTCGTCAAGCACAATCTCGTCTGGAATTGGTTTTCTTGCAAATAAATCATCCATAAAAAGGATTATACCAGCGTATAACAATCGTATACTAAACCAGCAATTTACAAGTGTCTGCCCGTTGTGAGCAGCATTATTGACGATTCCTAAGCATTCGCCCTACAACGGCCGTTCCCATCCCGTCACCCTCTTGAAACTTGTTTGGATTCTGCTATGATGCAAATGTATGCAGTGTCAAAAACAACGAGGGTCGGCTTGGCGAAACATAACCGTAAATACCACATCTTCTCCTGTCACCCATACTCCCTGTAAGCACCCATAATTAAGCGAGGTCATACCATGCAACGAAAACGTGTCCTTCAAATTTTGATTTTAGCTATTCTGTTAACGACAGCCGTTGTGGCCTGCCGTGGCGATAAAGAAGAAGAACTGCCAACGGCCGTTCCCACCGCCGCCATCCCAGAATCCAACGAAGCCAGCGAATCCGCCCAACCCACGGCCAAACCCGCCGCCCAACCAACCGTGGAATCCCAGGCGCAAGCCGTCAACCCCGCCGATATTGACTGGCCGCCCCAAATCGTCTACAGCGATCCCGCCATCGGTGAAGAAGTAAACATAGATGGCAGCATCACCATTCGTTTTGATCAGCCAATGGATCAAGACTCTGTGTCTAAAGCATTGGAAATCAAGAGTGTGCCAGACGAAACGGCCGTTTCCGGAACCACCTCCTGGCCGAGACCCGACACCGTCATCTTCACACCCAACGAACAGTTGAGCCGCGAACAAGTCTACCGCGTGCGCGTGGGCAAAGAAGCCGCTGGCTTAAACGGGCAAGCCATGAGCGAACCATCTGAATTTGACCTGCAAAGCGTTGGCTACCTGGAAGTGAGCGAACTCATCCCTGAAAACGGCACCCGCGACGTGGACACCGACACCCCCATCACCGTCCTCTTCAATCACCCCGTCGTGCCACTTGTTACCACCGACAATCAGGCTGGTTTACCTCAGCCATTGACCATCAATCCACCCGTCGCTGGCACGGGTGAATGGACATCAACCAGCATATACCGCTTCATCCCCGATGAATCCATGAACGGCGCCACCAAGTACGAAGTCACCGTCAACGCTGGCCTGGAAAGTGTCGATGGCGCCGTCCTGGCCGAAGATGTAAGCTGGCGCTTTGAAACCTTCGCCCCCGAAGTAGTACAAATCCTGCTGCCATTGGCAGAATACCAGGAACAAACGACTCCCATTGCGCCGGACTCACCCATCATCATCACCTTCAACATGCCCATGGATCGCGCCAGCACTGAAAACGCTATTTCCGTGCGCGGCGTCGATATTCCATCTGCCTCTCTCGACTACAGTTGGTCAGATGATGACCGGGTTGTCTCCATCACCCCCAATCCAATGCTCTTCCTAGACACAGCTTATCAGGTGGTGGTAGACACGTCGGCTCAAGCAGCCACCAGCCCCACCAATTTGGTAGAAGAAGCCATCAAGCCTTTTTCGACAGTACCTTATCCATCCGTTAAATGGACAGACCCCGCCAATGGCTCCCTGGCTGAGACCTGGAATAACGGCTTCACTGTCACCTTTGCCTCGCCGATGGATCCAGACACACTAATAGATCGCGTTGTCATTGAGCCTGCGCCGCGCAGTCCTGACTATTATTTCAGCGATTGGGACGAGTTCCAGATGAGCGTCAACTTCCAACCGGAGCGCAATACTACCTATCGCATCACCATCCCTGATGATGCCACCGATCCGTACGGCAATGCGCTGGGCGTAGACTATACCTTTAGCTACGAGATGCCCGATTATGCCGCCATTGCTTCCTTTAATCTGCCCCAAAATGTCAGCCAGATCAGCACCAGCTTTGAGTCGATTGTGGATGTGATTTACCGCAATGTGTCTCAGGTTGATGTGGGTCTGTACAATGTTGGCCTGCCTGTGCATCTGTTCAACAACAGCTATGAACTGAAAGACTACTTCCCCGCTACCGATCCAGTTCGAACCTGGCAAATTCAGCCCGAATCGGATGGCGCGACCACTCGCATTTCTTTGGCCGATGGCGGCACGCTGCCAACTGGTGTTTATTTCCTGAACGCGGCTGCTCCTGAACTCACGGAAGACAGCCGTTACTGGCAAATTCAAAAAGCGCTGCTCATCGTGGCGGATACCAACCTTGTCATCAAGCAGATGCCAAACGAAGTACGGGTATGGGCCACCGACATCGCCTCAGGTCAGCCCGCGCAAGGGCGCAATCTCACTTTGTATAATGATGCAGGTGTGCCACTGGGAACGGCCGTTACCGATGCCAGTGGTTTCGCCAAATTCGACTACTCACCCCCACGCGATAGCAGCGCCAGCGTCACCGTCGTCAGCAATGAACCAGGGCAAGCTGGCTTTGGCGCGGCGGGCAGCGCCTGGGCGGGCAACATCAACTACTGGCAGATGGGAATCAACATGGGTTACAACGACCCCTCCCTCCTCTTCGCCTACATCTACACCGACCGACCCATCTACCGCCCCGGTGATACTATCCATTACAAAGCCATCGTGCGCGATCCAGACTTTGGCCGCTACGACTTGCCCAGCTACGACGAAGCCACCCTGCGCATCACACCCGCCTACTATTCCGAAGAAGGCGGCATTGACGAAACCATTCCCGTTACCCTGGATGCAGACGGCGTGTTCTACGGCGACTATGTGATTCCCGAAGATGCCCCACTGGGCGATATCCAGTTCTACATCGAAGGGTTGGATTGGCAAGGCAACCGCCGTGTCACCATCGCCGAATACCGCAAACCGGAATTCCTCATCACCATGCAGCCCGAAAAAGAGGAAGCGCTGCGTGGTGAAACCGTCGATGTGGTTTTGGATGCCCAATACTTCTCTGGCGGCGCCGTTAGCGATGTCTATGTGAACTGGACAATCTACGAAGATGCCTATTATCCAGACATTCCTGGACCGTACTACGCCTTTGGCGACAGCGCTGGCTTCAATTATGAGTCCTATGGCCCT
>JACSSI010000730.1 GCA_014879345.1 Anaerolineae bacterium
AATCAAGCTCTACAAAGGAAACGCCATCCTCATCGGCCGTTCCAGCAAACAAAGCCTCTACCGTGAAGACTTTGCCACCTTTGGCCAGGAAGATGTCTATGACCAATCAGACGCCGTTGGCTTTATCACCCTCTTCGGGCTGCCGATTAAGGTGAAGGCGATGATGGAAGTCAGCGACGGCGGTAAGACCCGCTACGCCGCGCCGGATTACAGCAAGTTCAAACGAGATTAATTTCGTTAGCAAGATTGGACCAATCTTGGAGATTGGTCCAATCTAACAGGCATCGTTTTAATAGCACGAGGTGAACCATGTCCGGATTATTTATAGAAGATTTTCCTGACGACCTATACAAACGATTGGAAGAACGCGCTACTCAACACAAACGCACGCTTTCCGAAGAAGCGCTTCATATATTGGAAATGGCTCTCGTTAAAGAAGCACAAGCGCACCCCTTGCCCGAACCGTTACAAGGTAAATTTTTATTGACCGATGAATGGATAGATTACGCAAAACGAGAAGGGCGGGAATAAAAATCAATCAATTCCAAATAAGGAACGAAAGTATGCAACATCTTTCTGACGGTACAGTTACCAGTCCACAAGGCTTTTTAGCAGCGGCCGTTCCCGCTGAAATTAAATACAAAAATAGAAATGACCTGACTTTGATTGTCAGCGAGACGGATTGTGCGGCAACGGCCGTTTTCACCAGAAGTCAAGTTGTCGCCGCGCCCGTGATTGCCGACCGCGATACGCTGGCACGGAACACCACCTCCATTCGGGCTGTCGTGATTAACTCAGGCAATGCCAATGCCAGCACCGGCAAACCAGGACTGACCAACGCCCGTCTGACACAAGGGCTGGCGGCTAAAGAACTGGGCTGCCATTCCGATCAAATTTTGGTTATGTCAACTGGCGTCATTGGCGTGCCGCTTCCCATCGACAAAGTGGCTGATGGCATCACGCTGGCCGTTCCACAGCTTTCCGCAGAAAACGGCCGTTCTGCCGCAGAAGCCATCATGACCACCGACACCGTCGCCAAACACCTCGCCGTGCAAGCAGAATTGTCTGGGGGCATGGTCACGATTGGCGGCATGGCAAAAGGCTCTGGCATGATTCATCCTGACATGGCAACCATGCTCTCCTTGATTACGACCGATGCCGTTGTGCCGCCGGATGTGTTGAAGAGTTTGCTGAAAACGGCCGTTAACCAGAGCTTCAACCGCATTTCCGTAGACGGCGATACCAGCACCAACGACACCGTACTTCTGCTCGCTAACGGTGCCAGCGGCGTTGCCATCGACAACCACGACGATGCCGAAGCCTTCAGCGAAGCGCTCAACGTGCTCACCCGCGAATTAGCTACCCGGATCGTTAAAGATGGCGAAGGCGCTACCAAATTTGTTGAAATTCAGGTGAGCGGCGCTAAAACCAGCGCCAACGCCCACACCATCGCCAATACCATCGCCACCTCCCCGCTGGTTAAAACCGCGTTTGCAGGCAGCGACGCCAATTGGGGGCGCATTCTCGCCGCCGCTGGCCGCGCAGGCATTCCATTCGATCAATACAAAGTTGACTTGTGGATCGGCATCGAACAGCCAGACGAGTTGCAACTGGTGAACCAAGGCACCCCCACCGATTATGAAGAAGCCGATGCCGCCGCCATCTTCGCCCAGTCAGCCTTCATCATCAGCCTACAACTGAGCGAAGGCAACGAATCCGACACCGTTTGGACTTGTGATCTGAGCCATGATTACGTATCTATCAACGCCGATTACCGCACGTAAAAGATTGAAGATTGAAGATTAAAGATGGATGTCTACCTGCTTCAATCTTTAATCTTCAATCTTTATTCTCCAATCCTTATGAACCACATCCACCTAGAAGAACTCGCCATGAACGCCTGGCCCGCTTTGCAGACTGTTTTGTATGATGGTTGGATTGTGCGTTTTGCCAACGGTTATACGAAGCGCGCCAATTCAGTGACACCACTCTATCCCAGCACAGTGCAGCTTGACGAAAAAATTTACCAGTGCGAACAACTTTTTAAAAAGCAAAAGTTGCGCTCTACATTTCGTTTGTCACAAGCGACCGATACAAGCGAGATAGACAAGCAGTTAGAAAAACGCAGCTACAAACGCATCGACACCACCAGTGTACAAACTGTTGACCTCTACGAAATCGACGTGGCCCAATCCAAACGCGCCTATTTACTGCCCGGAACCAGCGGTATGGAATCCTGGCTCGGCTCATTTGATAGACTTAGCGGAAAATCCGTCTCAGACAGTGAAACCCATCAAGAGATGTTAACAAACATCAAAGGTGAAACTGGCTATATGGTTATCATAGATGAAGAAAAAGTAGTAGCTTGTGGATTGGGCGTGGTAGAACGAGGCTATCTAGGCATATTTGATGTAGTCACGGATCCCGACCACCGTAACAAGGGCTACGGCACAGAACTCATGAGCAGCCTGCTGGCCTGGGGCAAAGCACGTGACGCTGATTATTCCTATTTACAAGTCATGACCAACAACCCGGCAGCACTCAGCCTGTATGCCAAATTGGGCTACACAGAGCAATATCAATACTGGTATCGGGTTCTATATTAGAGTTTTAAGGGGAGTTTAGGTAGAACGTAGTGCGTAGAACGTAGTACGTTATAAAATACGCACTACGCTCTACGCACTATTTATTTCACCAACCCTAACATCCAAAAAGAGGTTTATCAATGTCCAAATTATGGGGCGGCCGTTTTGCACGGCCCACAGACACACTCGTTCGTCGGTTTCACGACAGCTTTCCCTTCGATGTACGCATGTATCACGAAGACATCAGCGGCAGTATCGCCTGGGCCAAAGGGCTGGTGAAAGCTGGCATTCTTACACAAGAGGAAGCGACCACCATCATCGACGGCCTGGAACAAGTCCGCGCTGAGTTTGATGAAGATCGCTTCGTTGTCGATGAAGGAGATGAAGATATTCACACGGCCGTTGAGCGCCGTCTCACGGAAATTGTGGGCGATGTTGGCGGCAAATTGCACACAGG
>JACSSI010000731.1 GCA_014879345.1 Anaerolineae bacterium
TCGGCGTTGTAGAGATGAGTCCAATCGTGGTTACGGCCGTTTAGCCTAGATTCAGGTGGCGTCGGTTCAGCCGGATCCCCTTCCAGCCATTCGCCAATGATGTAATGATAAAACTGCTTCGACCATAACTGCCCGGCGAACGCCTGCCGTGCTACCAGTTTGACATCATCCTTCAGCTTGGCGGGCAGGACTACCTCGTAAAACGCATCCGCTTCATGCTGGCGCTGGCGCATCAGGTCGTCAAAGTCTGCCAGGGGCGCATCAAGGGGGTGTGTATCAACGGCCGCCGCCAACCGTAAGTTGAAGGTGACTGTTTCCCCGGGCGGCACAATGCGCTGGTAATACGCAACCGCTTTTGTGCCAGTTTGCGCCGGATTTACCGCTTCGATATGACCATCTACCACATAGTTATGGAAGGCATCTTTGACAAAGGGTGTGGGTGACGGTGAGCCAAAGAGCCGTTCGCTGTTGGTTTCGTTTTCCGTGAAAAGGAGTTCGTCGGCATCGGGGCAGTAGAGAATGTATTCACCCAACTGCCAATGGTTGGCGATGATGCTGTTGACGGGATGATTTTTATACTGCTCAGTCGCGCCTCGGCTCATTTGCGGACGGCGGTCGTCGCGCCCCCAGCTCCAGGTGTTGCGGAACCAGAGGGTGGGCAGCAGGTGAATGGGGGCCGCTTCTGGCCCGCGATTGCTGATGCTGATGCGGATGAGGATGTCTTCGGGTGCGACTTTGGCGTATTCGATGGTGATATCGAAGTAACGGCCGTTATCAAAAATACCCGTATCGACAAGTTCATACTCCGGCTCGGCCTTGCTGCGCCGTTGATTCTCTTCAATTAAATGTTGGTAGGGGAATTCAGCGTGCGGATATTTGTACAGCATCTTCATGTAAGAATGGGTCGGCGTGTTATCCAGATAGAAATAATACTCCTTCAAATCTTCGCCGTGATTGCCCTCGCTGCCCGTTAGGCCAAACATGCGCTCTTTCAGAAAGGGATCATTGCCATTCCACAGCCCCAAGGCAAAACACAAAGTCTGATGCCTGTCACAAATACCGCCCAACCCATCTTCATTCCAACGATAAACGCGCGAACGAGCATGATCGTGGGGGAAGTAGTCCCAGGCGTCGCCATCGGCACTGTAATCTTCGCGCACCGTCCCCCAGGCACGTTCCGACAAAAACGGCCCCCACCGATTCCAGTGACCTTTTCGCTGCTTGTTTAATTCCAGCCGAATGCCTTCATTCGTATCGTAGATACTCATTTGTCCGTCCTTAAAACACGTAAAACGTAGAGCGTAGTGCGTAGTGCGTAGTGCGTAGAAAAAATACGCACTATGCTCTACGCACTATTGATTCCCTTCTGCCTCAACATCCTCATCCGTCATCACAATACGTTTGCCCCGTTTCTTGGTGAGGATATTCCAGCCCCAATCGACCATGGTGGTGCTTTTCTCTTCACCACCCGCCAGCAGGGTTAGATGCACGCCCAACCAGGCCAGCCAGGCGGCATGGCCGGTCATGGTGCCATGTTCAGGCAGTTGCACGACGGCCGCACCGCGACCAATGGCGGCCATGGTACCTTTGTCTGTGTATTCAAAGGGTTTCGTTTCTTTGCCCTTAACCAGGCGTTCGATGTTTTCGCCCACGTGGCGACCCGCTTGTTGGGCGACTGAGCCGAGTTGGGGCAAGACTTCGTTCGTTTTGGCATCGGTTATCTGGGCAATATCACCGACGACGAATACGTTGGAACGGCCGTTTACACTCAAATCTAGCTCGACCGGAATACGCCCCCCACGAACCTGCTCTAAGCCCAAAGCAGCGGCAAGGGGATTCGCTTGCACGCCTGCACCCCATATCAGGGTATGCGTTTTCACCACTTCTCCAGATTTAAGCGTAATACTGGTTGGCCCAATTTCAGAAACCCCTTCATCCAGGCGCACCGTCACCCCTAATTTTTCCAATGACTTCTTGGCGTATTTTTGTAATTTAGGCTTGAACGGTTTCAATAAAACGTCCCCTGCTTCAAAAAGAAGCACTTCTGCCTTTTCTTTGATGGGCAGGTTGGGATAATCTTCTTCAGTCACCGCGTGCAGCAGCTCAGACAAAGCCCCAGCGGTCTCAACACCGGTTGGCCCGCCTCCCACCACACAAAAAGTCAACGCGCCATCGTCAATCAGCGCCGGATTTTTATCGACCTTCTCCAGTAATTTGGTGATGTGGTCTTTCAAGGCAAACGCATCGCGCATCGTATAGAGCGGAAACGCATGTTCTTCGGCGCCCTTTGTGCCAAAATAATTGACCACTGCCCCCAACCCAATCACCAGATAATCGTAGGAAACTGGCTCCATATCAGCCAGATGCACCTGTTTGTTTTCCAGGTCAATCTTCATTATCTTCGCCTGATGGAAGATGGCGTTATCCTGCCGGTGCATCATTTCCCGGATGGGAAAGCCAACTTCATTGGCGCTTAATTCGTTTGTGGCTAGTTGGTAGAGAAGCGGTTGAAAGGTGTGGTAATTGTTTTGGTCAATGATGGTTATTTTAACTGGTGCGTCCTTGAGCTTTTGCACAGCGCCCAGACCGGCAAAGCCACCGCCCAGCACAACAACATGTGTTTCTGACATGATCAATCTCCTGTTTTGATTCGTAAAAACTTATGATGCGGCAAATAGGCAACCATATTTGCCAAATATCTCATATTATTTTGATAAGCCCGTTATGCAAAAATGTTTTTTGACTGTAGTGGGGAATGTGTGGCTTTTTATTTACACCTAAGTTTAGGCGATTGTGAACTTTATTTCGTTAACTTTAGTAGAAACACTCAAGCGAAATATGCTTATTGACTAACAATTTTCGCCAAACTCCAGATGAAACCTGATTCTAACCAACTTTGTAAGAATACACAATGCAATGTTTGTTAATAGATTGTTATGAACCGCTTTGATACAAGGGTGCGGTTTAAAGTTGTGTATGAGACTACAAAAGTCTCCTCAAATTTAATACCAATTCGTATTGGCAAGACTTTTGTAGTCTGC